>CAMEPL010000025.1 GCA_945931665.1 uncultured Clostridium sp.
ATATCCAATTATAAAAATAATACAAAATATATTTTTTGCATAAAAAGATATCTCAGGCAAGATGTTTGTCCAAGTTATAAATATATAGAGAATTGGTATAAGTATTGTAATTAGATGTGCAATACTATTAAATTTACACCTTTTATTTTTATTACTATAAATATATACAAAGGCAATATAAAGCATCGCTTGAATCGCCAAATTAACCAACATAAGTGCAACTTCTTCATTTGAAGTATTATATTTTAAATTATCAAATTCATATATTGCAAATAATGCATTTGATATTGATACTATTCCGAAAATCCTAGCTAAATCTTTATAAATTCCATCCTCCGATGTATTTAACGTGACAACACTCATAATATACGCAAACATTCCGATCATTGCATTGATTATAATAAGGATGAGGTATATATAATAAATATTCATATCTTTTAAAACAGTAAAAAATCCGCCTATTATGATCAAATAAATCCCTATAAAATCAATTAAATAATGGTTTCTATCCAAAAATTTCATAAAGTTCCCCCCTATAAACATTCTCGTATAAAAGAGCAAATTCTATTTATATCCCTATATACTTTATATTATATTTTCTTTTTACCTTTATTTACAATAGTTTTAGATTATATTTTATATATTAAATTTTTAGTATTCCGATTTGTTGGTAAAATTTATCAATATTATTATTTATACCCATAATTTTACTTTTAAAACATTTATGATTTACTATTTTAAATTACAAATAAAAAAGTGCTGTATAAATATTCAGCACTTTTTCTTTTTAATTTTTAAAATCAATTTATATTTATTATGCATTTAATATTGCTTTTTGAACTGTAACATTAACTATCTTATAAATTAATACTCCTACTATCAAGTTTATAGCTACTGCAGGAACTACTACTGACATAAATAGCATTGTGAAGTTTCCTGGAAGTCCTACGATTATTTGAGCTGCAGTTAAGAATACTGTTCCACTTACAAATGTACCTATTATCATCATTATTCCTGTAACTATTAAATCTTTTACCTTTTCTCCTAAAGATTTTATAAATGGTATTTTATATGATAGTGTCATAACTAAAAACATTATATTTGTAGTTATAAATTTATCTATAACATTTGGTATTTGACCTCCTGGAAAAGCACTAGTCATTCCTGCAAATATACCTGCTATTATTCCTGCTACTAGACAAGTCTTATAACTATCTTTATTTATAACCATAAGTGTAAATAACATTATTAATGTTGTATCTGGCTTAATTGTAAATATTGGCGGTGTTATTTGATGTAATACTAACCCCATTGCTAATAATATTGCATTTAATGTTAATCTTTTCGTATTTGTTTTTGTTCTCATTTTTTAAAATCCTCCTAAAACTTTTATTTTCATAATATTCTCTAAATTCCATTTTCTTAAGTGCATCTAATGGAGTTCACAACATTTTAACACCTCCTTTTTTCCTTGTTTTGATACTCATTATAAATTTCTTAATCACTTTGAAAGTCTTTAAAACTTTTCTGAATTAATTTATTATTTTACTGGTAATCTTGTTTAAAATTAAAAAACTCCGTCCTATTGTATTAATAGGACGGAGATAATATCCGCGTTGCCACCTAGATTGTATATAAATATATACCTCTCATTAAAGTACTAACATACTCTTTCGCTGTAACGTGCGATTACGGTAAAGTCTACTCTCAAAAATTGATTTCAATTTACTCCTCTAAGGCCCATTCATTAAATTTCTTCTTGTTGAGATTCCACCGTCCTCAACTCTCTATATTGAACCTAAATTTAACTACTCTTCCTCTTCAAAGGATTTAAGTTGTATTAATATTATTCATACTTATATAGTATTCACTTTTCTAATTTTTGTCAACTTTTTTTTAGATTTTTAACTAAATTATCTTAAATGGATTTAAATAAACTTCACTTTTAATTGTCTCAAATTCTTCAAAGCTATCTATAAATCTCTTCATAACATCTTTAAATATATCTTCTGTATCAAAGTGACCGCAATCAACTACATTCATATTCATATCGAGAGCATCTTGTGCTTCATGATATTTCATATCTCCAGTTATTAAAACTTGAGCTCCTTTTATTTTTGATAGTTTAACTAAATCAGATCCAGCTCCTGTACAAAGTGCTACTCTTTTTATCTTAGAGCCTAAATCACCAACTAGTCTTATTTTATCCATATTTAAAGTAGATTTTATTTTGTTTGCAAGCTCTTCTAAAGTTATTTCACTATTTAATGTAGCAATTCTTCCTAGACCTTGCTTCTCCCCTTTATTTTGGAGTTCATAAACATCATATGCTACTTCTTCATATGGATGTACTTTTATCATCTCTTTAATTACTTTATTTAATATACTTTTAGGTACAATCGTTTCTATTTTAACTTCGTCAGCTTCTTCTATCTCGCCAATTGTGCCTAAAAATGGATTTGTACCTTCTTCTGGCTTAAATGTACCTATTCCTGACATATTAAATGTGCAGTGACTATAATTTCCTATATAACCTGCTTTATTTTTCCCTAATACCTCTCTTATTGCACATTCATGGCCTTTAGGTACATATACAGCTAACTTATATAATTTTTCACTGTGTGTCTCTTCTAATATCTCACAATTTTCAAATCCCATAATTTCCATAAAGTAATCATTTAATCCATCTTTTGCAATATCAAAGTTTGTGTGCATTGAATAAAGGCTTATATCATTTTTTATTAATTTTAAAATAAGTCTCCCTTTTAAATCACCTGAATTAACTCTATTTATCTTTGAGAATATAAATGGATGGTGAGTTATTATTAAATCTACACCTTTTGTTATTGCTTCATCAACAACTTTTTCATTAGCTTCTAATGTAACTAGTATTTTTTTAACTTCTTGTTCATATTCTCCAACTAATAACCCAACGTTGTCCCATGAATATGCTAAATTAGTAGGATATTTGCTTTCGATTTTATTAATTAAATTTCGAAGTTTCATATATTCCTCCTTATTTATTCAATAAATTATTTAGCTCCTCTATCTTTTTATTTATAATAGATTTTCTATTAGAAACTGCATCCCCTTCTTTTCCATCTAATTTTCTTAATATATTTTCATTTATTCTGATTTTATTTTCTATGAAATCTTTAAGTAGAGGGTCTTGTTTTTCTATTAGCTTTTGACCTATTTCATAGTAAATAGGATCTATATCTTGAGGATCTAATCCTTCATATTTACAAACTATTATTTCGTATAATCTGTGTTCTTCTCTAACTAAATGTTCATCTATTATTCTATATCCATTTTTATATAAGAACATTCTAAGCTCTTCTGGAGCTTGCATAGGTTGTAGTATTAACTTTTCAGTTGTATGCGCAACTTCTTCGTTTGCTTTTAATATATCGTTTATAAGCATACCGCCCATACCTGCTATTATTATCTCATCTACTTCATTTGGTTTTAAAACTTCTATTCCTGAACCTAATCTTAAATCAACTTTATCTATTAAGTTATTTCTCATAACTTCTTTTTTAGCATTTTCTAAAGGACCTTTATTTACATCCCCTAAAATAGCATATTGTATTGTATTTTTATTTAAAAGGTATACAGGTATATATCCGTGGTCAGTCCCTATATCCGCTATTTTTTTATCTTTATCTACTAATGATGCAATTTTTAATAGTCTGTCTGTAAGTTTCAAATATTTCATCCTCTCTAGTTTTAATTATATATATTTTAAAATCATTATCAATTTAAAAATTCGCCTAAAAAGGCGAATTTTTATCTTAGTCTAAATAATCTCTTAATTTCTTAGAACGACTTGGATGTCTAAGTTTTCTAAGTGCCTTAGCTTCAATCTGTCTAATTCTCTCTCTTGTTACGTCGAACTCTTTACCTACTTCTTCTAATGTTCTAGCTCTACCGTCTTCTAGGCCAAATCTTAATTTTAATACCTTTTGTTCTCTTTCATTTAATGAACCAAGTACTTCTTCTATTTGGTCTTTAAGCAGAGAGTAAGCAGCTGCCTCTGCAGGAGCTAAAGCATCTTCATCTGGTATAAAGTCTCCTAAATGACTATCTTCCTCTTCCCCTATTGGTGTCTCTAAAGATACTGGATCTTGTGCTATTTTCATTATTTCTCTTACTTTTTCTTCAGACATGTCCATTTCTTTTGCGATTTCTTCTGGTTTTGGATCACGTCCTAATTCTTGAAGTAATTGTCTAGATACTCTTATTAATTTATTTATAGTTTCTACCATGTGAACTGGTATTCTTATAGTTCTAGCTTGGTCTGCTATGGCACGAGTTATAGCTTGTCTTATCCACCATGTTGCATAAGTACTGAATTTAAATCCTCTTTCGTAGTCGAATTTTTCAACAGCCTTTATTAACCCAAGATTCCCCTCTTGAATTAAGTCTAAAAATAGCATACCTCTACCAACATATCTCTTAGCTATACTTACAACTAATCTTAAGTTGGCTTCAACTAATCTTTGTTTTGCTATTTCGTCTCCCTCCATCATTCTTTTTGCATATTCTATTTCTTCATGCGGTTTAAGTAGAGGGATTTTCCCTATTTCTTTAAGATACATTCTAACTGGGTCATCTATGCTTATTCCTTTAGGAAGAGATAAGTCTATTTTATCCATTTCTACATCGTCTTCTTTTTTAAGTTCATCATCAGATACTCCATCAAAGTTATCATCTACCATTAAATCGTTATCATTATCAGAAAAATCTACATCAGCTTTTTGAGTCTTATCTTCTATTATTTCTATACCTAAATTTCCAAGTGTCTCATAAAGATTTTCTACTTGATCTTTGTCAAGTTCAGTCTCTGAGAATGCTTCCATAATTTCTGATAATGTTAGAGAACCTTGCTTTTTACCTTTATCTATAAGTGTTTTTGCCGTTAACCTTTTATTGTCTTTTTTACCTGCCATAAATACTTCTCCTCCTTTCTATAAGTCTTTTTTTATTTTTTCTTTTTTCAAAATTTCTAAACTTAAATTCATAATCTTCTCATCTACCTCTTTCGTATTGCCATTGGTTTTTTTCAATAATTCAAGCTTATTTGATAGCTCTTTTATTTCGTAAGACATTGATTTTATCTCATTGTCTATTATATTTTTCTTAATTTGTTTAATTATTTTTTTAGTGCTTTCCAGAGTATAAGTATTAATTTCTTCAATTTTGATATTTTTAATATTTTTAACATATTCTTCAGATATGTTTAAACTTTTAATTTTGTCAATAGTTATTTTGTCCAATTCTCTATTTTTAATTATGTAATTAAAAATTTCTTTTGTTTCATCAAATAAAAACTCATCTGAGGTTATACCTTCTAATACTGAATTTCTTAAGTCTTTATTTTCCATCAATAACTTTATAAATTTAGCTTCTACTTTTAGATAGCCATCTTGTATTTTAGACATTTGCTCTATCTTTTTATGAGCATTTGTATTTTTTTTATTATAATTTCTATTTACTTTAATCCCTACACTAGCTCGAATTGATTCTATACTTATATTTGTTAAATCACTTAAATACTTGGCATATAAATCTTTTTCTATAGGGCTTTTTAATTTTTTCAACATAAAAGTTGATTCTTCCACAAAGCTCATTTTATGACTATCATTGTTTAAATTATATTTTTTCTTTAATATATCTATTTTATATTTAATATAATAGTCTGACTCTTCAATTGCTTTTTTATACCCTTCAAAGCCATATTTCTTTATAAAATCATCTGGGTCTTTACAATCTTTTAAATTTAGTATTTTTACTTTTATATCGGCTTGAAGTAAAATATCAATAGCTCTCAAAGTAGCATTTTGTCCTGCTTGATCCGAATCATAAGATATAATAACATTCTTTGCAAATTTTCTAATTAATCTCGCCTGTTCTATTGTTAAAGCTGTTCCTAAAGTAGCCACAACATTTTCTATATTGTTTTGATAAAGTGAAATTAAATCCATATATCCTTCAACTAGGATTAAAGTATCATCTTTTATACTTTTTTTAGATATATTAAGTCCGTATAAGTTCAGTCTTTTATTGAAAACTAAAGTTTCCGGTGAATTTAAATATTTAGGAAGTGAATCATCAAGAACTCTTCCTCCAAATCCAATCACTTTTCCATTGTAGTTAAATATAGGAAACATTACTCTATTTCTAAATCTATCAAAATATTTATTTGTTTCAGTTTTATGAGTAACTAGACCACATTTTACTAAATCTGTTTTATCATAGCCTTTAGCAAGTAAATAGTTCATCAAACTATTCCATGAATTTAGTGAATATCCCAAACCAAACTTTTTAATGATTTTATCGCTTAATCCTCTTTTTTTGAGATACTCATATCCTGGATTTTTTGTACCTAATAAATTGGCAAAATAAAATCTTGCCGCCTCTGTGTGAATTTCTCGAAATTTATTTATTTCTTGTATCTTTTGCTTTTCTTCTTCGCTTATATTTCTTTCTAAAGTAATTCCACATCTTTTAGCTAAGATTTTTACAGCTTCCATAAAGTCTACATTTTCATATCTCATTACAAAACTAATCACATCTCCACCAGCATTACATCCAAAACATTTGTATATTTGTTTTGACTTACTTACCATAAAAGAGCCAGTTTTTTCTGAATGGAATGGACATAATCCTGTGTAGTTTGAACCCGAGCTTTTAAGTTGCATATAATCTGATATTACGTCTACAATGTCACATCTACTTTTTATCTCTTCTATAATATCTTTTAAATCATTCAAATTTATCACCTTCCGGTGTTATTTTTTATTAACATTTCTATTTTACCTTATAATACATATTTGTCAAATACTATTATACATAATTCGACTTTTTTTTGTTAATTTCCTTCTAATAAAAATTATTTTTTATAATTTATTTACTATTTTTTTTGTAATAATACACTTTTTAGTAGATTTAACTCCTTATTTTGATATAAATTAAAACATTTTTCGTGTTTTTTAATATTATTTATTATTATATTTGTTATTTATTTTCACAGAAAAAGTTTGTCATATAATATATTGTAGTATATTTTGTAGAAAATTTCTTCTTAAAACATAAAGTTGTTATTTTGTAATGTCTTATACACTACAAAAGGGACTATAAGCCCCTTTTTATCAATTTACATGTTACATTGTAATATTTATCTTTTTTACCTTTGTTTCTTCTCGTATTAATTAATTCATATATTTTTTGAATATAATTATTGTCTTCACTCAACCTTATTAAACTTACTAAATAGTATTCATCTGTACTTTTAGGGACTTTTTTTTGATCACTAGGTCTATCGCTGTCTTTGCAGCATCAAAGTGTCTTAAATGTGTATGACCATCTTGAAAACATTTCTTTGTGTTATAAGCTATATAACCTCCCCTTACTTGAAAAATTATATACTCTTTTTTTTCATAGATTTTATTATACATTTAATCAAATCCTTCTAAAAATATTCTTAATATATAATATTAAGTTTTTTCAAAGTAATTACCTTTTTTTGAAATTTATCTATTATTTTTCTCTAAAAGTTCTGATACTGTAACAAATTTATATCCTTTTTGTGATAATGTAGATAATATTGTATCAAGTGCTATAATTGTGTTTTCTGTTCCATAATCATGTAACAGAATTATATCTCCTTGTTTTACATTTTTTATTATCTTACTTGCAATTTGTTCTGGTGGTGGATTTCTCCAATCTTTTGCATCAACCCCACTCCAAAGTACAACTGTATAACCTAAATCTTGTGATAACTCTTTTAAACATCTTTCATTGTAATTTCCAAAAGGAGGTCTAAATAAAACTGGCTTTTTACCTGTCTTCTCTAGTATTATATCTTCACAATTTTTAATTTCACTTTTTAATTGCTCTTCTGATAACGTACTTATATCTGGATGAGTAAAAGTATGGTTTCCAATTTCATGTCCTTCTTTACTCGCCCTAATTACAGAATCTGGGTACCATTTGACATGTTTTCCTACAACAAAAAATGTAGCTTTTGCATTATATTTTTTTAGAATATCTAGAATTTTAGCTGTTTCTTTTGGATGTGGACCATCGTCAAATGTAATTGCTATTTCTTTGCTGTTGTTTGAATTATTTTTTATTATATTGTCCTTGTCATCTATTTTTTTACAAGCCAATATTAAAGGAGTATTTACTAAAAAAAATAAAAGGGCTAGGGCAATAGCTTTTTTGAAATATTTTTTATAGTTCATAATTTTATCCTTTCTCAGTTTTAATATTTTTAATACTTAAAAAGGTAGTTGACTTTATTTTAAATTCTATAAAATTGTACCCTAAATATCTTTTTCAAAGATACTTTAGCTAATAATTAGCATACCCTAAATATAACTTTATAATTCATTTTAAATCGTATTGTTAAATATAATTTTTATTAAAATAAAATATTATATTGTCTTTTTAAAATTTAACTGTAAATATCTCTTCTAAGCTTCTTCCAAATATAGAAGGCTTATCAAATTTCCAAGTTCCCTCATAAACTAATTCACCGTCTAAATAGAATTTTCCAAATCCATGTTTTTTACCATTTCTAAATTCACCTATGTACTTTTTATTTTCACTCCAAATATAAGTTCCAAACCCATGAATTTGATTTGATTTCCAAGTTCCTTCATATATTAAAATTCCAGAAGGATTATAACATGATCCCTCTCCATCCATTTTATTGTCTTTATAATCTCCATAATACATACATCCATCGTTCCACTTAAAAATACCTTTGCCATTTTTTTTGCCATTTTTAAAGTTCCCTATGTATTCATCTCCATTTGCATAAAGTATCTGTCCTATACCATCTCTAACATCATCTTTAAAGTGTCCTATATATGTATTTCCATTAGGAAATATATATTGACCACATCCATCTTTTATATTGTTTTTAAACTCTCCTGAATATTCTAATATTCTTTCATCCTCTGTAAAAAAAGAATATACTCCTATACCGTTCATCTGTGCATCTTTTATTTTTCCTATATATTTATCTCCATTGCTAAAACAATAAATTTTAACATCATTACAATTAAAATCTATTGTTTTATTTGTAAGAGCTTTATCTTCTATTAATTTTACATCTTCTTCACTTGCGTTTATATGTTTTTTTAATGCTTTTCTCTTTACATTTTGCGCATTTCGTACTTTTCTTTTTACATCATTTATAGATTTTAAATAATCGTTATATATCGCAACATTATTTTTTGTATCATTCATATAAAATGCTCCCTTTCTTTAGATTAAAAACTATTATGATTATATAATATAATTATATAATCATAATAGTTTTATAACAATAAAGATTTCTTTTAAGCAAGTCTAATTTCCTTCATACTAAAAAAAGTCCCCCGTATTTAGGAGACTTTTTCATATATTTTATAGATATCTTTCTTTAAATCCTTTACCTTTTACTTCATTTAAATCATTTACTGATATAAATGCTCTCTCATCGTATTTAAGTGCTATTTCTTTTATTTTTGGTATTTCTTTTGATAATGCTACACAGTATACTATTTTTTTCTTTTCACGAGTATATCCGCCTTCTGCATCAAAGAATGTAACACCTCTTACTAAATCATGCATTATATCGTGTGCAACTTCTTGAGATTTTTCAGTAAATACCATTACTGCTTTTTCTTCAAAGAATGCATCTTTTACTACTGACATTGTTTGTGCATTTAAAAACATACTTATTAATGTGTATAATGCTAAATTTATACCGAATAAAAAGCTACCACATAAAACTATTGCTATATTTGTAACTAATGCTGTATTTTTAACTTCTACATTTCTTTTTATTTTTAAAATTGCACCTATAATATCTGTACCACCTTGTGATGATTTTGCTCTAAATGTAAGACCTACACCTATTCCACATAAAACTCCACCAAATGCACTTTGAAGTAATATATCATCTACTTGTATATAATTGCCTATATTTTGTGTTATACCTAATATAAAAGAGAATAATAGCATATTTATTAAACTAGTAATACAAAAATCTCTTTCTAAATATATAAATCCAAGTATAAATATTGGTATGTTTATTAAAAATGTAAGTAAACCTACATTTATGTTTGTCATATAATTAATCATAGTAGCAAGACCTGTAACACCCCCACTTAAAAGATGCGCTGGTCTTATAAATCCATTTATGCCTATACTTGATATAATCATACCTGATAGTATAATGCTATATCTTACAAAAATATTATCCTCTACTATGTTATTGACTTTACTCATAATATTCATGTGCCAAAGTTATACCCCTTCTTTATTAACTTTGACTTCTCCCTTCCTCTCAATATATTTTATAAGCATCGCCCTGTTTGCTCTTCTTTAACTACTATTATAATATCTTTTTTTCATCTGTAAAGTGCAATTTTTAAGTCATTTTTCCAATTTCGCATACAATTTATGAAATTTTGCTTTCGCTTTTTTTATTCAATCTTATTATGATTGAGTTTTATTTTTTATTTCATTTTCATCTTTTAAGTATCCCACTTTTACTTATAAAATTTCTGATTTAAGAAATTTTTAATTATATAACTTTCATTTAATGCAGGTAAATTTATTATAGATTCATTATTCATAAAAGAAAATTTTTTTATATTATTTTTATTTACTTAAAGTTAATGTTTAATTCGAAGCTTCTTTCAATACTCATCACTTTATACAAAATAAAAAATGATATTGTAAAAGTTATTTACAATATCATTTTTTATTTATTTATTTAAAATTTCTAATACTTTTTCATTTTTATTATATGCACTACTTGGATCAGTAGCTCTTAAACTATATAATGCATCTTTTGCATCTTGCAATCTATCATTTTCATAATATAATATTGCAAGTTGATAATATGCATCATCATAATATTCTTTAGATGCTGAGTATGAGCTTACATATTTCTTATAGTATTTTATAGCATTTTCAGTATCTCCCATTTTTTTATATGAAAGTGCTATATTATATATTGAATCTGCATCATATGAAGATGTGTCCTTTGCTTTTAATGTGTACTCATAATATTTTATAGCTGTTTTATAATCTCCTGCAGCTTTATACTTAGTAGCATCGAAATAAAGAGCTTCTGCTCCTCTTGCTATTTGTTTAGTCTCTTCTTCTTGTTCTTTTGCCTTTTGTTCTGATTCTTGTGCTTCTTTTTCTTTTTCACTTAATTTTTCTTCTGTTTCAGATAAGGCTTGTTCCTTTTTACTTATCTCACTATCTTTAGAACTTATTTGCTCATGTAAGTCGTTTATTTTCTTTTGATTATTTAAATAAGCTCCCCCCATACAAACAACTAATATTGCAATTATAGCATATAGTATCATATGTTTTTTATCTGTTTTATTTGTTTTAGATTTAGATACTTGCTCATTATTACTTTCATTAGGTGTCTCTACTTCTTGCTTTTCTTCAGCTTTACTTTCAACATTTATTCCTTCTTCATCAAACTTTTCAAAGATAGGGTTGTTTTTATCAATACATCTAAGCTCTTCTAATAATTCAACCTTTTTCTTTTGATCTCCTACTCTGTCGTAAAGTAGTATAGATATTACATAAGGTTCTATAAGCTCTGGTTCTTCTAATATTAAACTGTCAAATATCTCTATTGACTCTTCATTTAACTCTTCATTTATAAATCTAATTGAATGATTATATCTCTCTAAGAATACTTTAAATTCTTTTGATGATAGTAAGTTGACATACTTTCTCGATAATTCGTTATTTCCATAACATTGACTTGTATAGAAACTCTCAAATGCTTTTGAAAAATCACATTTTAATAAAGATAAAAGTCCTTTTAAGTTTAGTATGTCTGGGTCTTTTGGATTTAATTTAAGTGCTTCTTCTACAAATTCTACAGCATTAGTAATATAATGTCTAATAGCTAAATCAAGAGCATTGTTGTATTTATTATAAGATTCTAGTTTAATCTCTTTTGATATTTCAGTTGAATTTGTATTAAGCTCTTTTTGTAAATTTAAAATCGTTTCATTTTTATAATTTGAAGTTACATATGTTTGTTTTAGTGCCTTTAATGTATCATTATCTTCGTCTTCATCTTCATCTATTTTAAAAAATGTATAATCACTTTTATTTTCTTCAACCAAAGAAATGTCCATTATTTTTCTCGGCATATTTTCAATATCTAAAATTATATTTTCTCCTAAAATAATAATCGCCTCCTAATATTCCATATACTCTAAGATAACATATTTATAAATTATAGTCAAAAAAATCCTTCATCTATCACAATGAAGGATTTTAAAAAAATTAAAATTATTATTTTATGTTGTATTTTTTTACTTTTCTATATAATGTTGCAATACCTATATTCAATGCGTCCGCAACCTTTTTCATTTCTTGAGTATTGCTTCCATATTTTTTTATTGCTTTTTCTATTTCTTCTCTTTCTAATTGCTCAACTGTCTTAATTTCTTCTTTATACATTTCATCTAATTTAAATGAAATTAAATCAGACATACTAGATATAAATTCTCTAAGTTCTTTATCCTTAGATAATATATTTTGTTTTTGCTCTTTCGTAAATGCTGCTATACCTAAAATTCCCAGGTTTTCATTTCCAAGTTTAATAGGAGTACATATATCTGCTAGTTCTTTGCAATGTTCCCTACTTGAACAAACTTTACAACTATTTTCGATGTCTTTATCTATAATATATGCATTTCCTGTTTTTAATACATTTGAATAAACAGCTTCTTCTGATATTTTTTCTCCTATTTTGTCTTTAAATATACCAGTTCCCGCTATTCTAAGTAGGTCTTTTGACACTACTGTAACATCTACATCTAGTACATTAGAAATATTTTCGCAAATACCTTGAATATACTGGGTTATATCATTAAGTTTCAAATCAACACCCCCTATAATTTATAGTTATTTTTATTGGTATTTAAACCATTAAAGCACATTTTATAGTTATTATTAATTTAATTTTGTGGTGTTGGAGTATCTCCTACAGCTGGTGGTACACCATCTCCAGGAGTTGGAGTTTCGGTACTTCCTGTATCCGAGCCTCCATTATTGTTGTTTCCTCCTTGACCCGTATTTTCTTCTGGTGGAGTTTGATTATTATCATTATTACTATTTTTATCGTCTGAATTTGTTTTATTTGATCCAACTGCAATTACTGCATTTTTGCTTGGGTAATGAGAGTGACATACAGTTTCTCTCTTTATTTCATTTCCGTTTTTATCATAGAAAATTCTGTAAGTAGTAACGCTATATCCATTTCTTCCACTTTCTAATGGTTTAGTTATACCTTCAGCTAGACTAGCATCTAGTTGTTTTACTGTTTCATATTGTATAGTTGAATTTACTGTTGTAGATATTTCTATATCTTTTTTATCACTTTCAACACCAAATATCTGGCATACTACCTTTCCATTTCTATAGTAATTTTTTATGAACACAGGGTTTTTATAATTATTTTTAAATATAAAGTCTATACCTGAGTCTGTAACTGTTGCATCCCTTCCTAAATCAACGTATGTTGAAGGTATTGAGTGGTTTACTCTAGTTACTATATCTAATCCTGCATATAAAACACTATTGAATAAAGTTGATGAAACTTGGCATACACCGCCTCCTGTTCCAAATGCGACTTCACCACCGCTTATTACATGCGCATCTTTATATCCATTTTCTTTCGTTCTCTCTCCTGTATATTTATTATAAGAAAACTCTTGGCCAGGCATTAATAAAATATCGCTTGTTTTTTCTGTAGCTAATCTTATATTTTCAGATCTATTTGCATCTCCAGGAGCTACTGTTGTCGAATAACTTGCAAATAAAGTATCTATACTTTCTAAGTCATCACTATTTACTTCTGGCTCTATTTTAGCAACTACTAACTCTTCATCAAAATTCATATTTTCAAGGTTTTTTATGAAGTTTTTCTTACTTGCTTCTACATCTAATTCTAGACCACTTTCTTCTTCTATTATTTTTATCATATCATTTTCTATGTCTAGTGTTGCATTTTTAACTTCGACATTTATATCTTTTGATATTTTTTCTAATTCTTTTGTTAATTTATCTTCATTAAAATCAATTGCTACGTTTATTTGTATCTTTCCTCCAAGCATAGATTTTAATGATTTAAATACATTTTCTATTATGTTACCCTTTCTATTAATGTCATATGCATTTTCTACTGTCTTAGATAAGTCGTAGCTTACATCTATTGTCTCAGGTGATATTTTCCATTCATCATCTTTATATTTAAAGCTAAAAGGCTCCATTTTATATTCATCGCTTAACTTCTCTTTTGCTTCGTCTTTTGTTAATTTCCCAATATTGATATCTTTTACATATACATTTTTAGCTATTTTATCTCCTTTTATGGAGAAAACTCCTGCTGAGAAAACTATCAATACTAAAAATAAAATAACTAAAATAATTTTTTTCCTCATATTAAACTCCTCGTAAAACTAAATTTTGCTAATTTTATTGTCGACACATTTATATACGGCTTTATCATACATATTTACTAAGTAAACTTCCTTAGTTAAAGAAAACCAGCCTTTTTTAACAAGTACATAATAATATATATTATTATTTTTTTGTATTAATTTATTTAATTGTTCTGTATTTACATATTTTTCAATATCTGATTTAAATTTAACTTCTAAGTCATTATATTTTTCTTGTTTTGAGCTTAATCTATCCCTCACTATAGATGCAGCATCTTTAGAAGTTATTGCAAATACATATTTTCCATCTTCATCTACTTTATAATATCCGTCACTATATTCACAATCGTAATCTACTTTTTCTGATTTATAAGAGTATATTTTTTTGTCTTTTGGCTCAACTAAAACTTCATTATATATTTTATTATCTTTTACAACCTCTGCATAATAGTATAGTGTTCCTCCTATTACCTGTTGATATGATATAACTGACAATTCATCCGCATCTACCTTACTTCTTTTGCTTATTAAATTTAAAATATCATCAGATGTAAGAGTATATACAGATATTTTTTCTTTGTACTCATCTTCTAACTCTTCTATTTTTTCATCATTTGGATAATATGGTTTTAGATAAGTTAAATAAACTAATGCCTCTTCATATTTACCCTTTTTTGAAGAATTATTTGCTTGAGATATGTAGTAATCATACATAGATTTTACACACTCTTGCTTTTTATTTTGTGCTAAACTGTAGTATTTTTTATCTTCTTCTACTACTTTGTCATATTTGTCTAGAGCTTCTTTATATTTTTTTACTTGCTGAAACTTACTACCTTCTTGATATACTTTTCTAGATTGGTATATTGTTTCAATATTATTTTTATATTCGTCTAAATCTTGATAGATTCCTTTTAGTGAAGTAGTTACTTCCATATAAGAAGATGCTTTTTCATAGCTTATATTTTCATCAATGTACATTTCTTCAACTCTACTCGATATATCTAATAGTTGTTTTACATCAATCTCTACATCTTCTAAAGCATTTATTGTATTTATAAGTCCTGAATATTGTTCTTTAGACATTTCACCACTTATGTACTTATCTCCACTGTTTGCAACTAATGCAGATAATTTATTTGATGCTGACTTGTTAAACTTATTCATCTTTGAAGCAGAAAATTCTTTTTCTAGATTTTCATAATATTGATATGCTTCTGTATATTTTCTACTAGATATACTATCTACTAGAGTATTAACTTCTTTGCTTACACTGAAATCTCCATTACTAAAAAAAAGAACTACTAAAAGTATTAAAAAAGCCACTAATGACAAAGATAGACCAACCAAATATTTTTTATTGTCCTTGATATTATCAATTAAATATTCAATTTGATTTTTTAATGTGCCGAAAACTTTTTTTAAATTCATCCATCTTTACCTTCCTGTTGTTTTTAGTTTTATAATTTATTATACCATATTATTTCATTAGGACATTATGTATTTCTACACTTTTTTACTTTATATCACAAAAAATAGGTTAGAATACAAATTTTAGTTACTTCTAACCTCAATATATAATACTTTGATATCCATTTAAAAATTATTTTGTAATACAAATATAATACTTATATCATCAAATGAACCATATCTACTTAAATTATCTAGGTGATGTTTGTATATTTTTTCTAAACTCCACATTGTAAATATGTTTTTACTTAACATATCAAAAGTTCTGTCTAATTCCGATTTAAGTTCATCATATGTATTAAAGCAATTTATAAATCCATCAGTAAATACAGCTAGCTTTATTTTTTTATATCTATCAATAATTTTATACTGCATTTTCTCTTCACAATTTTCATGTGCCAGCGAATTTATTACTCTATAATTATTATTTTTAAATATAAAGTTATACGTATGATCTTCTTTAATTAAAATATTTCCATCGCCCAAATTAAAAAATATCATCTTATCTTTTAATAAAATAAAAAATGTCAAAGTTGTTCCATAAAGTCGATAGTCTAATTTATATGCCCTATAATTTCTTTTGTAAAAATCTTCATATACTAGATTTCTCCACTTAAGTTTTATTTGTTTTTGTATTATACCTTCTTTTAAGTTATTTATAAATAACTCGCTATTATCTTGTAAATATCTTTCTGATATATCTAAAATTGTTTGACAAGCTAATTTAGACCCTATATGACTATATTTAAATACATCCATACTATGACCATCTGCTACTGAACATATCAGGTAATTATTATACTTTTTATAAATAGAGAAATCTTGTGAACAAGAAGATTTTATTATATTTTTATATCCAATTGTGCTACCTTTAAAGACATTTATACTCATAAAATCTTCTACCTCCTAGTCTCATCCTATTATTATTTAGTTTATTTAATAAAAAAATCTTTATTCTAAAGACTTTTTAAATCTATATATTTTTTAACATATAAGCAAAAATTCTACTTATTAATAAAATTTAAATAAAAATAATTATATATATAAAAAATACCATTAAACTTTTATATTTAATGGTATTTTATATTCATCTAATTAACTTTTATAAATTATATCTAAGATATTTCTCGTCTGCGGCTTTTTCTCTGTATGTTTTTTGGGTGTGTTTGAGTTTGTTGTTTAGGTTTTTGGGTAGTTTTTCGATTAACTCTTTTTGATTTTTCTTTTTTGAAAATATAATCAAATCTCACTAAAATCATACCCACTGATAACATTATAAATGCCAATGAACCTATTAATATATAAGCCATCCCCACACGATCTACGCCCATTATTTTATTACTTATCATTAAGATTATAATTGCACAAAAACATATTAAAAAAGACGTTAATAAAGTTTTAAAAAGTTTTTTGAAAACACTTTTCATATTATCCACTCCCAAAATTATATTTTCCTTCAATATATATATTAGCAAAATAATACATAAATATCAATTCATATAAGAATTTTGACATAAATTTGTTATAATTTGTTATTATTTCCAATTATTTATGTTTTCGTTTCTTGTATATGAATTGTAACAATCCTACTTATTTTTAATAGTATAAATATAAAGATAAAATTTAAAAGGGGTGATATTATGCCATGTTTGCCTAACTTGGGTTCAAAAGCTCCTGACTTTACAGTAAATACAACATTCGGACCAATTAATTTATCTGATTATGCAGGTAAATGGGTAGTTTTATTTTCTCATCCAGGGGACTTTACACCAGTATGTACTACTGAATTTATATGCTTTGCAAAGTATTATAATGAATTTAAAAATAGAAATACACAGTTAATCGGACTTAGTGTAGATAGTAATGCCTCACATTTAGCATGGGTTTATAATATATGTCAACTTACAGGTATAGAAATTCCATTCCCAATTATAGACGATTCTAGTATGCAAATTGCAAAATTGTATGGAATGATTTCAGAACCAATGAGCTCCACTTCCACAGTTAGAGCTGTATTCATTATAGATGACAAACAAATACTTAGAACTATTTTGTACTATCCTATGACTACTGGACGAAATATTTTTGAAATCCTTAGAATTATAGATGCACTTCAAAAGTCTGATTGTGATAATGTTGTAACTCCTGCCAATTGGTTGCCAGGAAATCCAGTTATAGCCAAACCACCAAAGACATACAAAGAATTAAAAAATACGATAAAAAATTGCGATAAAAAATATTCATGTTTAGATTGGTACTTATGTTTTATAAATCAAGAAAATAGAAAAGATATGCCTGAATATATAACTCAAAAAAATCAATCTAAATATATTTATCCTAAAACTAAAAAGTATATACCTTCATCAAAGAAAAATACAAAACTTTCAAAGAATGATAGAAAAAACACTGAATATATAAATCCTAATTGTCCAAATTTAAATCCAATAGTATTTCAATATGTATTAGGAAATCCTAAAAACTTAGATCCTACTTATTTAGATGCCGCAATATATGCATTTGTAGAAATAGATGATAATGGCGACTTATATGTGCCATCACCAAGATACTTAAATGAAATGTTAGCACTTAGAGAAGTTAAACCTTCTTTAAAAATAATAGCTGCTATAGGTGGATGGGGTGCTGATGGTTTTTCTGATGCCGCTTTAACTCCATCATCAAGATATAACTTCGCTAGAAATGTAAATCAACTTATAAATGATTATGATTTAGATGGCATAGATATAGACTGGGAATATCCAGCAAGTGGTGCTTCTGGTATTAAATCAAGACCAGAAGATAAAGAAAATTTCACCTTACTTATAACTGCTTTAAGAGATGTTTTGGGGGAAGATAAATGGATAAGTGTCGCTGGTACTGGCGAAACTGCCTATATTAATAGAAGTGTTGAAATAGATAAAATAGCACCTCTAATAAACTATTTCAATCTTATGAGTTATGATTTTACTGCTGGGGAAACAGGTGATAATGGAAGAAAACATCAAGCCAACTTATATGATTCAAATTTATCACTACCTGGTTATAGTGTAAATTCTATGGTTAATAATCTTATAAATGCAGGTATGCCATCTAGAAAAATAAATTTAGGCGTACCATTTTACGGTCGACTAGGAGCTACAAATACTAAATCTTATGATGAACTTAGAGAAAATTATATCAACAGAAATGGATATGTATACAAATTTGATAATCAAGCATTAGTACCTTATCTAGTTAAGGACAATGAATTTGCAATGTCATTTGATAATGATTTATCTATATTCCTAAAAGTTCAATATGTTATTCAAAATTGCCTTGGCGGTATTTTCTCATGGACATCAACTTATGACCAAGCTAATATTTTAGGAAGAGCTATGTATTTATCTATAAATGATATGTATAATTTTGAAGATGAGCTTAGAGATATATACGGTGACGTTCCTAGCTTGCCAGAATAGTTAAATATTATAAATTTTAAAGGTATTGTAAAATATATTTCATATTTTTAATACCTTCTTTTAATTTTTTTATTATAATAATATTAGGTTATATAATATGTATATATTAAAGTAGTAATTCAAAATTAATATAATTATTATAAGTTTTGTACATAATAGATTTGTAAACTTAAATTCTAATTACATATAAAATATACAGAAAGGAGTGTGCCAAAATTTTGGCAATTTAAAATGAATATAACTATATTTGGAGCTAACAGTTCTATTGGTAAATACTTAATAGACTTTTTTATAAATGATAATCATAACGTCACAGCTTTTATAGATAAACCTGGTTCAATAAAACTTCCCTCAAAAAACCTCGATATAATCGTGGGACATACATATGATAATTTTTTAGTTAATAAAGCAATAAAAAACGCGGATATTGTAATAAATGCATTTAGACCAGATTTTAAAATATTTAAAAATACAAATTACTATGCAAATAATATTTCCAATAACACTATAATACAAGAAATGATTAAATTAAACAAAAAGAGATTTATAACTATTTCTAGGCTTATAAATAATCAAAATACAGGTAAAAGTAATACATTAATATCTATATCACTTAATAATATTTTATATAAATGCTATAAAAAAGATTTTCAAAATACACTTAATCTTCTTAGAAATTCTGACTTAGAATGGACAATAATAAAAATTATACGTACTGCTCCTTCTAGAAAAAAAGGGGAATATTTAGTATCTTCAGATGACAAAGTAGGTTCTTTTGTATCAAATTACAATATAGCTTCTTTTATATATCATATAGCTATAAATAATTTATTTATTAATGAATCCCCAATTATATCTAATAAGTAGATTACATAAATAAAGGGAGCTACTACCCTAGTAAATAAGAATTTATTCTGCAATAGCCCCTTTTAAATTATTTTTTTTGATTTTTCTTTCTTTTCACATATTTAAGTACTTCTTCTAATCTTTCACATTCTAGCTCTTTAAGTACTTTATTTATTTGTTGTATTAATTCATTTTTATTTTCTATATTTTTATCTTTTATTTTAGATACGTCTGGCATTTCAAGTGTTTTATTATCTTTGACTGTATTTTCAACTTCACCTTCTATTACGATATTTTCCATGCCTTTTACAACTAAATCTTCAATTTTTTTCTTAATTTCTTGATTTTTAACTTTTATTATATTTTTAGATAAATATTTTTCTAGTACTCTGTCATTATCTATATTTAATTCTCTTTTACATATCGTGTCTGCCATTTCATTAAATAAATCTTCTTCATGACTTTTAACTTGAACAAATTGAATTTCTATTCCTTTTTTCATAAGATCATTCATTTTATCATAATACTCTTGTGAAGATTTATCTTTTCTCTTCCAAAAACCTGTTGCATGGTGACATATTCCTTCATAGTCGTGGAATATAACAACTTTTTTATGTTTATTATCTAATGCATATTTTGCACCTTCTATCGCTGCATTTAGTTCTCCAGCAATCTGTCTTATATTATTTCCTTCTGCATTTTTGCCAGAGCCACCATGTATATATTCTACTATATTGTCTTTTACAGCAACTACTCCATAAGAAAATTTTCTGCTAGCTGAATTATAACTTCCATCTACATATACATGCAGACAATTTTCATCGTATTTATCTTTTCCTTTTCTAAGAAGTTCGCTTCCTTTTTGTAAAAACATTTTAGCTTCATCTATATCTTCAAAACTCTTATAAATAGCGCCTTTTACACCTTTTATGTATTTTTGACACTCACCCCAAGAGTCTACTAATTTATTTTGTATTCTCTCATTTTTAGAAAAATCAAACCCTTCTTTTATAGCATACACTTTTTTCTTTGCCATAATTTTCTCCTTTTATGTTAATTCTTTTTATTTAAAACTTTACTTAATATATAAAAATACACTAACTCAAGTAAATAGTAAATATACTAGAGTTGGTATTGTAAATACACTAGCTAAAGTAGTTATAAATATTGATTTTGATGCAAGGTCAACATTTCCTTTATATTGATTGCAAAACATAACTGTAATTGAACCTACAGGCATCGCTACTAATATAACCAATACTCCTAAAACTACTTTATCAAATACAATAAATTTTAATACCCACCAAAATAAAATAGGCATTACAATCTGTTTTATTATTGTATATAGATATATTCTTACATCATTTATAACTTCTTTTGGTGGTATATCCGCTAGTGAAGATCCTATTAACATCATTGCAAGCGGTGTTGTTGTAGCTCCTATTAAACTTGACGTTTCTCCTATTATCTGAGGCATTTGCCATTTTGTCAAGTAAATTATAACTGCTATAAGTGAAAATATAATTCCTGGATTTATAATTTTTTTAAAATCAAAAGATAGTTTGTCACATCCCGACATTAAATAAATACCATAACTATAACAAAATATATTGAATATCATATTGCATATTGCTGCAAAAAATAAAGCTTGAGTGCCAAAAATAGATTGTATTACAGGATATCCCATAAAGCCAATATTAGAAAAAATAGTCATAAACTGATATAAATTTCTATCTTCTTTTGGAACTTTTAAAATTTTTCCAAATAAAATCCCCATAAAAGGAAGTACTATATATATTGCTATTGAAATTATAAATATTTGAATAACTGTTTTAAAATCACCGCTTTTAGTTTCAAAAACAGAAGATAAAATAAGTGCTGGACATGTTATATTTAAAATTAATGAAGATAGTTTTTGATTTTGAGATTTATCTAATATTCCTACTTTATTCGCTATATATCCTACAATTATAACTAAAAATAATATAATCATCTGATTTACTATAACTTGTATATGCATAGATTGTTTCCCCCTAATATTACATAATTATAATACATTATAATATTATTATGTACTTTTATTTATTTATCCTCAATATATAAATAGTTATAATTTCCTTGCAATTAAAAAAACTTGAAGCAGTAAAACTGCTTCAAGCTTTTATCTATCTCATTATGATGTAAATCAAATAAATTACATAAAGTAAAAATAAAAATATTCCTTCTCCTCTATTAATACACTTTTTAGTAATAGCAAATACGTAAGTTAAAATTGTTGCAATAATCATTATAAGCATATCATAAAATACTTCTGGATGTATAGCTATACTGTGTATTGAAGATGATAATCCTAAAACAAATAATAAATTAAATATATTTGAACCTACAGCATTACCTATAGCTATGTCACTCTCTCCTTTTCTAGCAGCTACTATACTTGTAACAAGCTCTGGAAGAGATGTTCCTACAGAGACTATAGTTAATCCTACTAAGTTTTCACTCATACCCCAAGCTAATGCTATATTACTTGCACTATTTACTACTAATTGGCCACCTATTATTATACCTGCCACTCCTAAAATACTATAGATAATACTCTTTGTAAGAGGTATTTCCTCTATTTCATCTTCTTGCTCATTGTCTTTTGATGTAAGAGCCATTTCAATTAAATAGTACATAAAAATTGCAAATAAAGATAATAGTATATAACCATCAGCTTTAGATAACATATTTTCTGATGCATTTTGGAATCTAGTATCGTGTGATATTACCGAAAATACAAAACTCGCTAAAATTACAAATGGAAATTCCTTTATTATTGTACTTTTTTGAACTTTTATAGGTTTTACCATCGCTGTTATTCCTATTACAACTAAAAAGTTAAATATATTAGAACCTACTACATTCGCTATTGCCATATCATTTTGACCTTTTAACGCCGCTGTTACACTTACTGCAGCTTCTGGTGCAGAAGTACCAAATGCAACTATTGTAAGCCCTATTATTAAAGGTGGTATACTGAATTTTTTAGCTATTGATGATGCACCTGATACAAATCCATCTGCTCCTTTAATTAAAAATACAAATCCTACTAATAATAAAATATAATTCATTGTCTTAAACTCAAATTTTTTGAGTATTCTCCCTTCTCTAAAATCTGTCATTATAATTTTTACATATTTTTTCAATATCTACAATATATTTTATATTAAAATATTCAACTAATAATTTATTCTTTTTATTTTGATAGTATTTTACACTACCCTTTATTGAACGTTTCTTTATTTCATGATTTATATACTCTACTAAATCTAAGTTATCTTGTTTTCTATTTTTATTTTTTAAAATATCGATAATAAGTGTTGTAATTACCTCTTTTCTACTTCTTTTTAAATGGTAGTATATATACTTTTGTATATTATTTCTATTTGCATCTTTTATAATACATCCATGAAGGTTTTTCTCTAATTTTTTATTATTATAAACATTATTTCCCATATTAAATAATACAAATACACCATAATCATACTTACTTCTAAGAAGTCTTCCTAAAGCCTGTTTAACTTTTATCACCATTTGAGGGTAATTTACATCGAAGTAAGTCTTATTAAATTTAGTCATTATACTAAAATAAAGCGGATCTGTTGGCTTTAGGTTTGGTAATTTATCTAAAGTCACAAAAACAAGACCATCACCTGGTACATCCACTCCCTCAAAACAACCTTTAGAACCTAAAACTATACTTTTATCTTTTGCATTTTTTAAAGATTTAATCCCATTTTTATTCATATAGACATTTATATCTTTATCACTTAGTTTTTTTTCAAGTAAATTGTATGTATCTTCTAGTCTTTTTCTGCTGTTAAATAACGATAATACGTTTGAATCGCTAAGTTCTACATATTGACTTATATTATCTGCCATATTGGGGATAAAATCCTCCCCTTTATATCCTCCAATATCTGTAACCCTTATAACTTCGACTCTTTTTTTATAGTTATATATAGGTTCTATTATTTTTTTGGTGTTTTTTACCTTATTTATTCCAAGTGTGTTTATAAAGTAATCCATATTGTTGTCGACACTAAGTGTAGCTGATACAAAAATACCACAATTTAAAGAAGATAGTATATTTTCTCTAAACAAGTCTGATAAATTAAGTGGAACTACTTTTAAATTAAAATTATTATAATTGCTAGATATTGTTACTATTCTAGCAATTAAGTCGTCTTTATCATCCTCTAGGAACTTTCCCAAAGTTATCGATATATCTTCTAAATCCTTTATTTTAGATTTTCCATATTTATATATATCGCTTTCTTTATCTATCAAATCATCATCAATATTTCTATCAAACAATACTAGTATTTGTTTTATATTAGATAATATATTTTCAAAATTTGATTTTATAATTTGAGTATATGATTTGTATGTGATTTTTATATATTCATTGTTTTTATATAAGTTACCAACTTCATCGTCTTGTTGTAGATTAATCTCCCAGTTTAAATCGTAGTTTGTAATTGAAGAATATCCTTCATTTAATCCAAATTTAAGCACTTCATTCATCTTCTCAAATATAAAATTAATGTGGTGACTTATCTTTTGTTTTATACTTCTATCTAGTTTTATCTCTGAATAAAACCTATCTATAGGTTTTACTTTTCTCTTTTGTTTATCTTTTATATTTTTATAATATTTAGAGCTTGATGAAAATTCACTAGGATAAATTTCTTTTAAAAAATATCTTAAACTGTTGTATTCTATTTCTTCAGAGAAAAAATCATATCCCTTTTCAACTAAATTGTGTGCCTCATCAACTATAATATTTTCTATTGGTTTTTCATCCATATAAGGCCATCTAGCTAATAATGAATGATTTACAACTGTAATGTCTTCTTCTTTTAATTCCTCTACTCTCTTTTTATAAAGACAGTTTTCAAAACATTTTTTAGGCTTACATAAATCAACATCACATACTACTCTATTTATATGATTTTGTAATTCGGGAAAGTTTTCTAAAAGCCAATAACTTATTTCTTCTATATCTCCGTATATACCATCTTTAATCAGATTTTCAATAATTATTATCGATAGTATATCGCTATAAGTCTTATCTTCTGGGTTATAATCCTTTTTGTATTCATAAAACTTGCTTTTACATATATAATTATTTTTTCCTTTTATATAACCATAGCTTACTTTTCCAGAAAGTCCTAGTGAATTTATTATATTGGGCAAATCTTTATGTATTAACTGCACTTGAAGTTCTTTTGTAGCAGTCGAGACTATTATTCTTTTTTTCGCATATCTCGCTTCTAATACTGCGGGAAGTAAATATCCTACACTCTTTCCTATTCCAGTCGGTGCTTCTATGCATGCTATGTTATTTACATTTTTGTTAAAAGTCTCTCTTATTAATTTAGTCATTTCGTATTGACCTTGTCTAAATTCATATATAAATCCTTTTTTACTAGCCCAAATATCATCTTCTTTTAGTAGTTCTTCATAGTGAGATTTATAGTTTCCAAGTAACTTAAACACCTCTTGTTCTTTTAAATTTTCTTTTTTATTAGGTTTTTTCTCACTTTGATATACTGTTTTTGTCTTTTCACTTAAGTTATAATCGGCGTTATTTATAAATTCTGACCACTCCCAGTTTTCAAGTGAATATTTATTTAAATATGAATCAATTTCAAAAGTAAGCGGATATAGTGTAAGTTTATCTTCTTTTTCTAATCTATCTCTAAACCTCAATATCAGTGAATTTACAATATCTATATTATCTACTACATCAGATAATGCTCTGTGTTTTTGATCATTTGTATTTGTAGTTATTTTCTTTTTTAAATAATCTAAATTAAATTCTGAGTGAAATGGCTCTAAAATACAAGCTAATTCTCTAGAATCTATAAATTTATTATCAATTTTTCCTATATTATAATTTAAACAAGCTTCTTTAAATTTTTTGTTGTGACATATTATAGTCTTATCTTTTATAAAATCTAAAAAGTCTTTTTTTATTTGATTTAAAGTTGGAGCCTTATCTAAATCATCTTGAGTAAAATTTTCACAACAAGAGAAAATTTCTGCTGAAACTTTGTGATTATTCTTCACAAATGTTTCAAATATAGATATGTTTTTTTCTTTATCAATTTTTACTGCGCCAATTTCTAATATTTCGCTATTTACTTGATTTAATTTGCTCGTCTTTATATCTAAAAATACTACATTATTTACTATACTTATAATATCTATAGCTATTCCTCCCTTCTAAATTTTATATCTAAATTATACTTTACTACATTATTTTACATGTTTGAATAAATTTTTATAACTTATAAGATTTAACATATGTTAAGAAAGTTTAAATGTTTGTTATAAATGTTAATAGTTTGTGTTTTTGGAACTTAACAATTTGCAATTTGATATAATTTTTAATAAATAAAGAGTTAATATATTACATGAATATTTTTTACTAATTTTAAGAAAATATTAATAATTTAATTTAATTTGTAAGGAGGATTTCCATTGAAAAGAAGTAATGTTGGAAATTATTTTATCATAGGATTTTTTGCTATTCTTCTTGGAATTATTGCTATAACAAACTCAAATTTATTTAATAAATCTAAAACACAAATTTTAGATACTGATTTAGATAGCACGGAGTATAATTGGTATTTTAATCCAAGACAAGATCACAAACAACCAGACCCTATAAAAGAAGCTAGTTTCTTTAGAGATTATAATACTTATTATGTAGGTGATCCAAATGAAAAAGTTATATATTTAACATTTGATGCTGGATATGAAAATGGATATACAAACTTGCTTTTGGATACATTAAAAAAACACAATGCACCTGCCAACTTTTTTGTAGTTGAAAGCTATATAAGAAACAATCCTGATTTAGTAAAAAGAATGGTCAAAGAAGGTCACTTAGTCTGCAATCACTCAAAAAGTCATGTTTCTATGGCTAGTATTGATGATTTAGATAAATTCAAAAAAGAGATACTTTCAGTAGCTGAAGCATATAAAGACGTTACTGGCAAAGAAATGCCTAAATATTTTAGACCTCCTATGGGTAAATTTAGTGAAAGATCTCTAAAATATACACAAGACCTAGGATATTCAACTATATTCTGGAGCTTTGCATATGTAGATTGGTATGATTCTAATCAACCTAGCCATGAAGAAGCAAAAAATAAAATTTACTCTAGAACCCATCCTGGAGCTATTGTACTACTTCACTCTAATTCTCAAACTAATGCAGAAATACTAGACGAAGTTTTAACTCATTGGGAACAAGAAGGTTATACTATAAAGAGTTTAGATTACTTAACTAATAAAAAATCTTAGTATTTTTATTTTAATCAAAAACTTATATAACACACCTAATCAATAGATTACCTTATCTAGAATAAATTAAATTTAAAAAACTTGAGGATACAAAAGTCCTCAAGTTTTTTTAAGCATCTAAAAATATCTTTTTCCCATTATATTTACAAGTCCAAAATGGCTTATAAATACTCACTATCTCATCTAAAACTAGTTTTTCATTATCGTATTTTTTACAATGCTTTTCTAAATGTCCTTTTATTTTATTTTTTAAAATATATTCGTTTATCTTAGGTTGTTGAATGCAATCTCTAGCGATGTACTTTTTTACTGTAATAGGCATCTCATTTATACATTTTATATATCCTGTATAAGTATTTAAAACTATTATCCTATAATCACTTTTCAAAATTTCATCTTCACATTTGTTTATTCTATACTTTAGAACCTTATACTCTATATATTTTAAATTTATATCATTTATACCTCGATTAAACTGTATGACTTTGCTAAGAAGTGGGATTTTCTTAAGAAAGTTCTTTAATGCTTCTTTTTCGCTTGTTTTAACTTCTATTAAATTTACCAACATAACCAATCCCCCCGAATATATTTTTATGTTATTGAATTTATAAAAATTATATGAGCATACTACTTTTAAAAGATTTGTTATTTTTCACTTTACTTTTTATAAATATTTTATTGTTGAAAGGACGAAATTATGAAATTTTATAGATTTATAGCTATATTTTTTATATTATTTGTATTTTTTATGTCTAAGGATTTAATCGAGCTAAATAGTATATCAAAAGATAATATTCCTCCAACAATCAAAGTTATTACGCCTACTAAATCACAAGACTATATAATATCTGAACCAACTATAAAGGCCAGTTTTTATGACAAAAATGGTGTAGATTTAAAATCTGTAAAATTATATGTGAATAACAAAGATGTGACAGCTAAAGCTATAATAACAAACAATAATATAGAATATACTCCTGATAAAAAATTTAAGCGAGGAACTCAAATTGTAAAACTATCTTTAAGTGATAATGCAAAGAATAAAACTTCATTAGAGTGGTACTTTACAGTTGGTACTCCTATATATAAAAATTTTATTGGCAATTTTATAGATATAGATACTAATACTGAGTTTTATAAACAAAGTGATTATAACATTATATGTAGCTCAATTTATAATAAAAAAAACTCAGATAACTCCACAAAAAATATAGAAAACTATACGAAAAATACTTCTCTAGCAATTGATGCAAGTAAAGTTCCTCTTTATGAAAATATAAATGAGATTACAGTATTTAATTCTAATATAAAGAATAAATGTGAACAAATATCTAAGCTTACTCTTGAAAATCTATATAAAAAGTTATTTTATATGGATGACTTAATATGCTCATTTAATCCCAAATCTAATAACTTGGAGTGCTTTGATTATATGAAATTTTCTAATTATGGTGATTCTATCTTTACATTAATGGATATAACAAATAGAGATTCAAATTCTAAATCTCCATTTTATTTAAATCTATACAACGAAGCACTAGATAATGGATGGCATATTTCGCCTATAAGCACTAAATTTATCACAAAAATACTGGCAACTGATTTAAATAAAGACAGCATTTTAAATGGTTTAAAAAATAAAAGAACTTATGTTACAAATAATGCAAATTTAAACTTAGAATTTACTATAAATAATTCACATATGGGAGCTATCATACAAAATCCATCTAAATTAAATTTTAATATAAGCGCAATAGATTCAAATTATCAAAATAAAATTAAAAAAATATATATAATAAGCAATAACAATAAGGTTTTAAAAAATATAGACTGTAATTCATATTTAACAAAGTATGAATTTACATTAAAAGAATTTGAAAAATATTCTTATTATTACTTAATAGTAGTTCAAGAAAATAAAAAAACAACAGTCAGTGCTCCTATTTGGGTTGAAAGTAAATAAAAAATGCTATTTAAGACAAACTTAAATAGCACTTTCTATTTACTTTATTTGTAATAATATTATTTTATATCCAATGTTCCATATCCATTATTTAGAGTATTCCCAATTATATCTAGTTCAATAGGGGTACTAAAAAGTGGTCCATCTACAACAAATGTATGATATTCACCATTTTCTCCACATGCATCAGAGCCAGTTTTCTTAATTTCTTCTATAAGATCTCTATCAAGTACTTTTCCTAGAAAATCTTTATTCATATTTTCTAAATTTACTTTTTTAATTACTGCTTTAAATCCATTATCTATAAATTCATGTACAACTTCTTCTCTATTTCCTTGCCATAAAGGAAGTTCATAATCAAGTCCTGCATTAGTCGCTCTATCTATATCCCACTGTCTATGTAGTTCTATATCTATATCTCCATAAATCACAGTAGTTGCACCCATTTTTTTAGCTTCTAGTAGCTTTTCTTCAAACTTTTCTTCATAATCATCAATCCCACACTCAACATATATTATAGGTATGTTTAAACTTTCACTAGCTTTATCTAACAATCTTTTATTTATTGAATGTGTCCAAGAATCCACTGAATCCTTTTTAATTGTTGTTATTAATGCCACTGGTGTCCATCCTTCTTTTATTTTTCTATACATTGCAAGCATGCAGTCTTTTCCACCACTATACGACATTACAAATTTTTTACTGTCCATATCTTCACCCCATTTTGAATTTTTATTTACAAA
>CAMEPL010000026.1 GCA_945931665.1 uncultured Clostridium sp.
GTTGATCCTGTTGTTCCAGTTGATCCTGATACTACTCCACCTGTACTTGAACCTGTAGATGCATATACTGGGTCTACTACATAATTAGATGTTGTATGATAGTCTGCTCCATCATATACATTTCTTGAACTATTGTAATATACATTATGATCTATATAGTGATCTCTATAACGATTAGTATTCATAGTATGATAGTTGTTGATTCTATGATGATAAGTGTCATAATAATTTACATTTTCTACAGCTTGTGTAGTTCCAACGCTAGCTGTATTGTTAACATAATTATTTACTTGTCCTTGTCTTACTTGAGTTGGTTGTTGAACGTAACCTTGTGCAAATTGATTTCCTGCGATTTGAGATCTATTTTGCATGATTTGACCTTCTAAATATTGATTTTCATAATATTGGTATGGCATTTATACCCTCTCCTTATTTTATATATTTTATTTAGAGCTTTATTTAAACTCTTAATAAATATATATGTAATTTCCGCAAAGTTGTTACAAATTTCTACTTTTTTTTATTTATATAGCTATAATCCTCTAAAATACTGTATTTCTCAACATAATTTATTTCTTTTTTATCTAAATAATATAAAAAAATTAAATTTATTAATATATAAATACAAAAAAAGCTAAACCAATTTGGTTTAGCTTTTTACTTCACTTTAATCATTAAAAGATAAAATCCCAAAACACCGTTGGGCCCATAAATTCAGTCCCGAGAGTTCTCCCAGGTGGGTGATCTGTAGATAGTTTCCAATTTCTTATATAAATACAAGATTTAATCAATCCGCTACCTAACTTCGATCTCCCGTATAATAATTGTCGGTTGAATTTAAAGGTCTCCATTCGTATGCCTCAGGATTTTATATATTTATTATATAACAAAATTCTAAAAATTTAAAGTCTTTTTCTATGGTAATTTTAGAAAAATTTTTAAAATCTTTTCAGAAAATTTCTATGTAAATATAATTTATATTATAAATCTGATTTACTATTGAAATCTCTAGATTTTAATCATATCTTTTTTTATTATAATTATCTTCCTCTTCTTCATAGTATTCTCCGTATTCATAATCATATTCATTGTATCCTTCATCATATTCTTCCATATCTTCTACATCATCATTTTTTTGTTGTGATTCTAAACTATCTCCTCTTAAAAGACTTCCCAACAGCTTAATATTATTTGAACTTCCTAAATTGCTTATATCTGCTAATGAGCCAAGTGAAAATCCACCTTCTCCATCTTCTGGTAAAAATAACTCTGCAAATAAATCAATTTTCTTTTTCATATCTATTGCTTTTTCTACTGATTCTTTTCTCTTTTCTGGAAATACTTCTAAAATTTCTTTTATCATCATATTCTTTTTATCTTCTTCATCCATATTTCTAAAAAATTCGCTTTCATCTTCTTTTTCCAATATATCTACATCATTTAATTTTTTAATTCCCTTAACTAAATCTAGTATACTTTCCATCTTTATTAATATTTTTCGTTCTTCAGAGGACATATATTTTTTAGTTCTTGTTATAATCTCCATTCCTCTGTCTAAGTCTTCTTCACTTAAATCCATAAGTTTTATTCCCGCTCTTAGATCATCTGTATTGTATTTTATAGCATTATCGGTATCATTACTTTTATGTCTACTACTTTTTCTAATCTTTTTTATCTTCTTAATCTTTTTGGCTCTTGGATTTGAAGAAGAGCTAGATTTTTGATTTTTATTATTATGGCTATTTTGTTTTACTTTTGGAACTAATTTTTTATTATCTTTTTTATCTATCTTTAAACTATCGTTCGATACATTCTTATCTTTATTACCGAACAAAGATGTATTTCCATTGCTCAGAGCTAAAAGTCCAAGTATCAACAATAAATTGTTCAATACAAGTCCCCCCTTTTATAATAGGTATAATCCACACAATATCTTAACATATATTTTAAAATATGATTGTTCAATTATTAATGTTCCTATTAATTAATATATCTATATATAATATTATGATTAAAACGTTCCATATATTATATTTAATTGATAAGTATATTTTGTTCTCACTTTTTAAAAAACATTTCATATAATATCAATATATTAAATCTTGCACTAGTTCATATTTTTTGAATTATAGTATTAACTTTTATTAGAAGTCTCATATAAATTATATATAATCATTATTTCAAGTTTGAGAAAGGAGTTTTCTATGAAAAATTCAAAGAAAAAAATAGATAAAATAGACCAAGATACTTTGGAGAAATTTGCAAAAGAAAAAAATATAGATAAAAATAAAATAGAAGATATAGCAAATAGTTATCAAGGTAAATCTGAAGATGAACTTTTAGATGAACTTATAAGTATTGGTAAAAATTTAAAAGGCAAAGAAGAAGTAGTATCTAAGTTTAAAAATTTTTTAAATCCAGAACAACAACAAAAACTAGATTCTATTATGAATAAAATATCAGAAGCAGAAATACAAGATAAAATAAATGCAAAAAAATCAAAAGCAAAAAAATCATCTTCACATCATAGCTCATCTGGAAAGAAAACTGTTAAAAAAGTTAAAAGAGTCAAAAAAGGACAATAAAGTAATAAAGTAAGGTATTGAAATGTAATCTACATATCAATACCTTATTTTCGTAAAATATATAAAATTATGTTATTCTCAAAATAAAATATCATATATAATCTTCTAAATTAGTCTAGTTGTCTGTGTATATTTGAAATTATACTATCTTTTATTTTTTTACCTTCTGACAATAATTCTCTACAGCTATTGCTATATTTATCATGAATTTCTTTATTTTCAATTCCACCTAAATTTACTTTTACATTTAAAATAGCACCTTCCATACCTGTTGCAAGCATTAAAGTTCCAACACCTATATCTGTTATTGCATTTTGATTACCATTTTGAACTAAAAAGTCTAATAATTTCAATGCCTCTAGTGAAAGTGATGCTGTTTTGTATGGAACTTCAATAGAAAATATCGTTGCATCTTCTATTGCTTTAGTTCTCAAGGCTTTTTCCTCTTCTGTTTCTTTTGGCATTTTGACTGCTTTCATAAATTCATTAAAAGATTCTGTGTCTTTATCTACTAAAGCAGATAATTCTTGTCTTATTTCACCTAGCTTATCAAACTTATTTTTGAATTCTTTTTTTGTTTTTTCATCCAAAGCTTCAAACTTTTTCTTTCCAAAGCTTAAGTGAGCCATCATTCTAGCAAGTCCAACTCCTATATCACTTGCCAAAGCTGAAACAGAGCCTCCACCTGGTGCAGGTGAATTTGAATCTACTTCATTTGCAAAATCAGCTACAGTCATATCAATTAATTTCATATTTTTTCCCCCTGTATATTATAAAATTTATCTCTTAATTTTAATTAAATTTTAAAATATTTTACTTATTGTATACTATAACTTTATCGTCTACTACTAATTTGCCATTTTTATATACTTTTTTAGTGTGGTTTATTCCAAAATGATACATTAAATATTCAATATTTGGAGCATCAAATACAACAAAGTCTGCATTTTTACCTACATCTAATGAGCCTATTTCATTTGCTCTATCTATTGCATAAGCTGCATTTATAGTAACGGCTGTAAGAACTTCATTTGGAGTCATCTTTAGATGTAGACATCCTAATTGCATTACAAACTGTAAATTTTCGCTAGGACAGCTTCCTGGATTATAGTCGCTAGACAAGCTTACTATCGCCCCCATATCTATCATTTTTCTGCAATTAGCATATTCTTTATTTAAATTAAAAGATGTTGCTGGAAGTATATTGGCAACAACTTTATTTTCTGCCATCATCTTTATTCCCTCATCACTAGCAGCCATAAGATGGTCTGCTGATACACAGCTCAGCTTAGCTGCTAATTCTGCCCCACCTAATGATTCAATTTCATCAGCATGTATTTTTAATTTATATCCCATTTCTTTAGCCTTTTGAAGTATATACTCGCTTTCTTCAATAGTAAATACGCCTTCTTCACAAAATACATCGCAAAATTCAGCTAGTCCTAAATCTTTTATTTTTGGCATCATTTTATTTACAAGTATATCTATATACTCTTTATGATTTTGTTTATATTCTACTGGCACGGCATGTGCTCCTAAAAAAGTATGTACTAAATCTATTGGATGATTTTGATCTAATGCGCGTGCTACTTCTAACTGTTTAATTTCTGTGTTTAATTCTAATCCATAGCCACTTTTTTCTTCAACTGTAGTAACACCAAACTCTAACATCCTATCTAAGCTTTTTTTAGCTTTATTATATAATTCTTTTTCTGATGCTTGTTTTGTTGATTTTACTGTGCTTAAGATTCCTCCACCTTTATTTAGAATTTCTATATATGGCACACCATTTAATTTCATAGCAAATTCATTCTCCCTAGAACCGCCATGAACTAGATGTGTATGTGAATCGATAAGCCCAGGAGTTACTAAAAGCCCCTCTGCGTCGTGTATCTGTGTATTTGGACCAACCATATTGCCAAATATATCTCCTACTCCTATAGCTAAGATTTTTCCATTTTTAACTGCTATGTAGGCATTTTCTATTATTTGAACATTATTCATCTCTTCTTTTACTCTAAAAGGTGATGAACCTTGCATTGTAACTAATTTACCTATATTTTTTAAAATCAAATCAGCTTTCATTATATTCCCTCGCTTTATATACAATTATTTAAAACTATTTTTATTCCATTAAACTAGTTTCTAGCACTTTTTCTAGCGAAAAATCTTCAAGTCCTAAATAGTAAGCTGCCACGTCCACAAGTGCTTCCATAGGACAAAGTCCTACAACTTCACTTCCTATAACATTAATACCGTATCTTCTAGCTTCCATTTTTACAGCCTCAAAAGCTCTATACATACTCGTTTTTGTATAGTCTGTTAAGTTCATAGTAACTTGAGTCATTTTTCTTTCTGGGACTTCAACAGGACCTGCCTTTATATATCTATATCCTCCATTTGAATACCTAATTATTTTCGCTATTTTTGATGCTATTTCAATATTTGTAGTATCAAGATTTATATTATAAGCAATTAACGGTCTTCTAGCTCCTATGGCTATTGCACCTGCTGTTTTGTGTTTTTTATTAACTCCATAATCGGGCATCCAATTAGGGTCTTGTAATTTTTCATCTAGTCCTTCAAATTCACCTTTTCTTACAGTTGCTAAATTTTCTCTTTCAGGCTTAGTTGCTGCACATTCATATAAAAATACTGGTATTTCATATTCTTTTGCCACTTTTTCTCCAAGTTCATTAGCTAGTTTAACAGCATCATCCATATCCATCCCTTTTATAGGTATAAATGGGCAAACATCAGTTGCTCCAAATCTTGAATGTTGTCCTTTATGTTTATTCATGTCTATAATATCTTTAGCTACTCCTATAGCCTCAAATACTGCATTTTTTACTTTTTCTGGCTCCCCAATTACTGTAACAACTAATCGGTTATAATTTTTATCAGCTTCATAATTTAATAATTTTACTCCTTCTTTTCCTCTCAGTGGATTTACTATTTTTTCTATTTTATCTAAGTTTCTACCTTCACTAAAATTTGGTACACATTGAACTATTGCCACTATTTTATCCCCCTTGTATATAAATTTCTAGCTCAACAAGATACACTTATTGAGCTAGAATAAATATTTTTATTTATATTCAGAATTCATTTTAATTTTATAAAAATTGCTTATCTCCAACTGTTTTTTCAATTAAATCGTCATCTACTAAAAATGGCAGTGTTATATGGTCTTTTCCTTGACACATATTGTTGTATTCAATTGCTGTATCTATAGAGTTTTCATTTCTAGCCCAAGCACGTCTTGCTACACCACTCATAACATCCCATGGCATAGCAGTTCTAAGTATGTCATCAACCCTTTGTGAGCCGTCTAGAACCATTCCAAATCCACCATTAATAGATTTACCAATTCCAACTCCTCCACCATTGTGAAGGGCTACTAAGCTCATTCCTCTTGCACAGTTTCCTGCAAAACAATGTGTAGCCATATCAGCCATTATATTACTTCCATCTTTGATATTTGAAGTTTCTCTAAATGGCGAATCTGTTCCTGATACATCGTGGTGGTCTCTACCCATCATAACAGGACCAATTTCACCACGTCTTACCATATCGTTAAACTTAAGTGCTATATTAGTTCTTCCTATAGCATCTTGATATAGTATTCTCGCCTCTGTTCCTACAACCAAGTTATTTTTTTCTGCATCTCTAATCCATATCCAGTTGTCTCTATCTTGATATCTTCTATCTGGATTTATACATTCCATTGCAGCATGGTCAGTTTTTATTAAATCTTCACGTTTTCCACTTAAGCAAACCCATCTAAATGGTCCATAACCAAAGTCAAATAATTGAGGTCCTAGTATATCCTCAACATAAGATGGAAATATAAATCCATCTTTTTCATCTATTCCATTTTTAGATATTTCTTTTCCGCCCGCATCGTATACTGCCTTCATAAAGCTATTTCCATAGTCAAAGAAGTAAACACCTCTGTCGTGTAGTATTTTAATTAATTCAAAGTGTTTTAATAAAGTTTTATCTACTAACTCTACAAATTTATCTTTATCACGTGCTAAAAGTTCTGTTCTCTCTTCAAAAGTAATTCCTTGTGGGCAATATCCTCCATCATAAGGGGCATGGCAAGAAGTTTGATCTGATAGTAAGTCTATATGTATATCATTGTCCACAGCATATTGAAGCAAATCTACTATATTTCCATGAAATGCTATAGCACAAGGGTCACCTTTTTCAATTTCAACCTTGGCTAATTCGAAAGCTTCTTCTGGACTTTGTGTAACTTTGCTAACCCAACCTTGAGTATATCTAGTTTCTATTCTTGATGAGTCTACTTCTGCAATTATGCCTACTCCTCCAGCAATTTCTACTGCTTTTCCTTGAGCACCACTCATTCCGCCAAGTCCTGATGTAACAAATAATTTTCCTTTTAAATTTCCGTCTTTCGGAATTCCTAATTTTAATCTACCTGCATTTAATATTGTTGAATATGTACCATGAACTATACCTTGTGGACCGATATACATCCATCCTCCTGCAGTCATTTGGCCGTAGTTTGCGACACCAATTGCAGTCGCTCTCTTCCACTCTTCTTGGTTGTCAAACATACCTATCATTAAAGAGTTTGTAAGTATTACTCTTGGGGCATCTGGTTTAGATTTAAAAAGTCCTACTGGATGCCCTGAGTGAAGTACTAAAGTTTGGTCTTGTGTAAGTACTTCTAAATATTTTTTTGTAAGTTGATATTGCATCCAGTTCTGAAATACTTGTCCTGTTTCTCCGTATGTAACTAATTCATAAGGATAAAGTGCTACATCAAAATCTAGGTTATTGTCTATCATAACTTGAAATGCCTTGCCCTCTATACATTTTCCTTTATACTCATCTATTGGTTTTCCATAGATTTTTCCTTCTGGTCTAAATCTATATCCGTATATTCTTCCATAAGTTAATAATTCATCTAAAAATTCTGGTGCTAATTGTTCGTGATATTCTTGTGGTATGTATCTTAAAGCATTTCTTAATGCTAATTTTATATCTGAATTTGTTAATTTTGATTCACGTTTTGGTGCTCTTCTTATATGTTCTTGAAATGCTGGGATTTTATCTGGGATTTTATCAAGTTTAATAGTCAAAGCCTTATTTATCTCTTCATTTCTTATATTTAAATTACTCAATTCAAATTCCCCCTCAAATTTTTCTATATACTCATATATAAATTAAAGTTTTAAATCGCTAACTATTTCTTCACTTACTAACAATTCTTTTCCTATAGCTTTTTCTACAGCCTCTACTAATAAATTTTCTTTTATGATATCTTCACAGATATTTATATCTTTATACATTATTCTATCTTTATCCACAAAAGGAGTTCTTTCTCTTATAATTTTATAAGCTTCTTCTGTTCCTTTTCCTAATTTCTTTTTGCCTCTTAAATCTATTGCTTGTGCTGATGCCAATATTTCCATAGCTAGTACTTTTCTCGCATTATCTAAGATATCTCTAGCATGTCTTGATGCTATAGTACCCATAGAAACATGGTCTTCTTGGTTTGCAGAAGATGGTATAGAGTCAACACTTGCTGGATGTGCTAGTACTTTATTTTCAGAAACTAATGATGCGGCACTATATTGCACTATCATAAATCCAGAGTTTACTCCACCTTCATTAACTAAAAATGCTGGAAGTCCATGACTAAGTGCTGGATTTACCATTTTTTCAAGTCTACGTTCAGATATATTTGCTATTTCTGATAATGCTATTCCCAAGAAATCAAAAGCAAGAGCCATTGGTTCGCCGTGGAAATTACCTCCAGATATAATTTTTTGATTTTCACCTGGGAATATTATAGGGTTATCTGTAACAGAATTTATCTCAATTTCAACTTTTTTAACTACATAATCAAGAGCATCTTTACATCCTCCATGAACTTGTGGTGAGCATCTTAAAGTATATGAATCTTGTACACGAAGTTGTCCTTGTTTTGTTGTCATTTCACTTCCATCTAATATTTCTAATACATTTTTAGCTGTGTTGAATTGTCCTTTGTGAGGTCTTACTAAATGTACTCTCTCATCCATAGCGCAAGTTATGCCGTTTAATGCTTCCATTGTAAGTCCTAATGCTATATCTGCAGTTTTCATTAAATTTATAGCGTCATAAACTGTTATAGCTCCAACTGCTGTCATACATTGAGTACCATTATTCAAACTTAATCCTTCTTTTGAAGATAAATATTCCAAAGGTTTTATTCCTGCCTTTTCCATGGCATCTTTAGAGTCCATTCTTTCACCTTTATAAATTGCTTCACCTTCTCCTAACATGGTAAGTACCATATGAGATAATGGCGCCAAATCTCCTGAAGATCCTAGTGAGCCTTTTTCGGGAACTATTGGATGAACACCTTTATTTAACATATCTATTAAAACTTGTAGTGTTTCAAGTCTAATACCTGAATAACCTTTTGATAATGCATTTATTCTAAGTAACATCATAGCTCTTACGATTTCTTCTGAAAGTGGGTTTCCAACGCCACATGCATGACTTCTTATTAAATTAATTTGTAATTGGCGAGTATCTTTTTTAGATATAACTACATCTGAAAATTTTCCAAATCCTGTTGTTATACCATAAGAAACTTTTTCATTTTCTACTAAATCATCAACTATTGCCCTAGCCTTTTTTATTCTTTCAACTGCACTCTCTGTAAGTTCTACTTTATGATTATATCTACAGACTTTAATTAAATCTTCTAAAGATAAATCATATCCGTTTAATTTAATAATACTCATATTAAAACCCCCATATTTTATTATTTTTATAAACTGAAAACTTTATAGACGTTAATATTCATTTAAGATTTACTTAAATAGATATTAATTTTGAAGTTAAAATTCTGACATTTGAATTATTTTTTGCGTGAGTTGCTTAATCGTTATGTTATAAGTATAATTAATAATATAAATTATATCTATAAGGATTTTATCAATTTCTATAACTATATTGCGCTAAAAGTCTATGATACTTTAGGAGGGGTTATTATGAAAAGAAAAATAGTTGTTGCAAACAATCTATTGGAAAAGAAAAAATATGGGGATTATACTTTCCCTATTGATTTCGATTATAATACCTTATTTTCTTATGAATATGGTTTTTTAGATTATCATTGGCACTATGAGATGACCTTTTCAGTAATTTTAGATGGCTCTATGGAATATAGAGTCAATGATAAAATTTACAATATGAAAAAAGGAGATGGACTATTTATCAACTCCCATACTTTACACACTGCCAAGGGATATAATAATAAAGACTGTGCTTTTTTAGCACTTATGTTTAGACCTAATTTTATTTTTGGCCATGAAGAAAGCATAATAAAAACCAAGTATATTGATATAATTGAGAATGGTGGACAATGTCCTGCATTTTTCTTAGATTCTAATAATAAAACTCATCAAAAGATTATGTCTCTAGTCCTCGAAGCCGGTGATATCTTCTATGAAAAAAAACCTTGTTATGAATTATTAGTTAAGAGTAAAGTATGTGAACTGTGGGCTTTATTTTTTAATGAAATAAACCCAATTTTGCAAGATGATCAACTTTTTAATTCAAACGATATTATTCGACTTTCTAAAATACTTAATTTTATACATAGCAATTATCAAAACAAAATTACACTCAGCGATATTTCAGAATCATGCAATATAAGTAAAAGTGAGTGTTGTCGTTTTTTCAAAAAAGCAACTCATCAAACACCATTTGAATATCTTTTAAATTATCGTATAAAAAAAAGTATCCCTCTTCTTTTAAGTGACAAATATAATATAACTGAAATCTCAGAAAGTGTAGGTTTTTCAAATGCAAGTTATTATACAGAGATATTTAAACGAGTTATGGATCTATCACCTACAAAATATAAAAAAGAAAAATTAAATGAAACCCAAGTAATATAAAGTATATTTTCAAAAAAATAAGAGAATCCATAATGATTCTCTTATTTTATATAGTAAAATTATTTTTTATCTATAACACTTTCTCTTTCGATTATTTCATATGGTAATACGAATTTCTTTTCTTCAAGTGGTTCATCATTTATCATTTTTATTACCATTCTCATAGCTACAGCTCCCATATCGTAAAGTGGTTGACCAACTGTAGTTAATTTTGGACGGAACATCTTTGAAAGTTTAGTATTATTGAATCCTGCTACTGAAATATCTTCTGGCACATTGTACCCTTTATCAAATATAGCATTTATAGCTCCTATAGCAGCTTCATCACCTGTTACAAATACCGCATCAGGTTTTATTCCTTCGTTTAATAAATCCGTCATTACTCTATATCCACTATCATAATCTGTATTTCCATATTTTATTATGTCTGGATTTATATTTATATTATTATCAGTTAATGCTCTTTCGTATCCTCTTCTTCTCTCTGTTTCAAGTATAGTATCAGCCTCACTAGTCATTATAAGAGCTATTTCTTTATGTCCTTTATCTATTAGATATTTAGTCATATCATAAGTAGCATCTTCGTTATTTGTACTTACTGTATATACATCAAAAGTTTGAGCAGTTTTACTTATATAAGTTGCAGGTATACCGCTATTGTTGATTGATTGTATATGGTCTTCATCTAACGTCCATGAAATCATAACTATCCCCTCAACTTGTTTTGCTCTTAATAAGTCTATACTCTTTAACTCTTGTTTTTTCTCAGAATATGTATTTGCTAGTAATATATCATATCCATACATTTTTGTAACACATTCTATACCATTTACTATTTCATTTACGAATGAATCTGATACTTCCGGCACTATAACTCCTAATAACTTACTCTTTTTAGTAACTAAGCTTCTTGCAAGAGGATTTGGTACATATCCTGTTTCTTTTATTACATCTAAGACTCTTTGTTTAACTTCATCCGTAACTGGCTTTGAGTCATTTATTACTCTTGAAACTGTAGATATTGAAACTCCAGCTAATTTTGCAACGTCTTTTATTGTAACGTTATTTTTCATTATGTTTCCTCCTTATTTTATTCTCGTTTCATCATATTAAAAATTAATTGTAACATACTTTTTGATTTTTATAAATATATTATTTATATTTTTTATAATATCTATGCTTATGATATTTAAAAGTTTATTTATTTTAATACAAGTTATTCTCTATTTTTTATATCTTTATTCATCTTCCTATTTGTAATTTAAAATATGCACTTATATTAATAATTTATACTATTTTTAAAAATACGTAAATAACAAATGTATAAAAAATATGTATTAAATATAATTTTCTAATTTCAAATAAAAAAGAAGGTCAATTTTAAAATCAACCTCCTTCTAAAATACTATTGATTATAGTGTCTATGTTCTAATGTTCTAATATTGTAAGTTGTTACTAGCAGCCACATCCTCCGTCGCCAAAGAATCCGCCACATGAACAAGCTATTAATAATAATATTAAGAATGGTATCCATGCCATTATATCAATATCTACCCAAGTTTCTCCAAATGCTAAGAATAAGAAGAATAATACTATTATCCACCATGCTCCTGCTCCAAAGAATCCATTTTCACCAAATAATCTATCTAACATTTTTCTATTCCCCCTATTTTAAAATTATAATATTCCACCACAGCTACATAATATTAATAATATTATTAAGAATGGTATCCATGCCATTATGTCTATGTCTACCCAGCTTTCTCCAAATGCTAAGAATAAGAAGAATAATACTATTATCCACCATGCTCCTGCTCCAAAGAATCCATCTTCACCAAATAATCTGTCTAACATTTCATTTACCTCCTGTTGATATTTGAGCTTTTGCTCTTAACTTATAATATGCAAAACAGTTAATTTGTGATAATGTTTAAAATATTTCTCTTTAAGTTTTTTTTAACATCCACAAGTATATCCATTTTGGTAATTATCATAGCAGTCATTATCATCACAATCGCATGAACACACGATTAGAAGTAGAATTAGAAATGGTATCCAGTCGCTTAAGCAGATATCCACAAAGCACTCTTGGAAGACTAAAAATAGGAAAAATAAAACTATAATCCACCATCCACTTCCTCCGATACATTCAAACATTCTGGATAATTTACGATTCATAAAAATCCCTCCTTGATTGATATATCAAAAAAGACCTCCATCATATTCTAATGATAAAGGTCTTTATGCTCTATTATATATTATGATAAAAATATCTATTTGTTACCTATTTCTTTAAGATATATTTTTTAATCCCTATATTATTTCAAATTAGCTAGTTAAAAATTAAAAACAATTAAATAATAATACTAATATTATTATCCAAACTAACATTTCTGGGTTACATATTATCCATTGTATTAAATCGTCTCCAACCATTAATAATAATATAATTATTATTAAGAAGAAACCTCCCATGAAATCTTCATCAAAGAAATTAGATAACCCCCCACCAAAAAATCTTGATAAATTTTGTTCTTGCATTATATTCCTCTCCCTTTTTTAATATTAATAAATATATTATTTATTTACTAAATATTATGCGTGTAAAGGTCGAAAAGTTACAAAATTTATCATTTTTAGTTATTTAATGTTATTCATTGTTTAATACTGGCGCTAAAGTTGTATCATTAAAGAATGTATTTGCATTATATAAATATAGCACTTCATCTACATTCTCAGACTTCATAAGCTCATCTATATCTTCATAATAGTATCTTGGGTCAACTAATATAATTTTACTAAAGTGAGATGTTAAAAATGGTACAAAACTATTTGCGTATGAATCTTTAAAAATAAGTAATGTTTTACCGCTAGTTGATGCAGTATTAATTTTTACAAGTGGATGATTTCCACCTAAAAATACTTGATACTTATCTTTTTCTTCTAGTTTTTCACTTTCATATAAAGTAGCTGTTCTCTTTTGTTCTTCTTCGTAATTAACTACTACTTTATCATTCTCATCTTTAGGTATATATACTTTTACCTTGTCTTTTTGCTTTGTTCTGTATCCACTCTTTGAAGCTAATGCACCTTCAAAAGAATTTGATACTAATTCTATATCATAATCATCACTATCTTTTACACTTAAATCCATAACATCTGCTAATTTTTGATATGAATAAAATGCACCTAAGCTTGTCCAATGGTGATCACTTTTATAGAATATGTCTTCTTTTTTATGCTCAAGTAACGTCGTATAAGTATCTACAAAACTTATACTTGAATCTAATTTTTTAACATAATTATCTATATACTCTTGCTGATCTATAGCTGGTGCTGCCATAGGTAGATTCGTACTAAGTATATTTACAGCAGTAGGTGATATTAACATATACTGTTTTACATTGTTATATCTCTCTGCAAATGAATTTATAGCTTTTAAATTGTTAGCCACATTTTCTTCATTTGGTTTGTCAAATTGTTCTAACAGATAATCATCTTTACCTAGGTAAACTCCTTTAGATTCCTTTTTTAATAATAATTTATCTGTTTTTACTTTTACATCATTCCAGAAATCTCTATTATAAAATTGATCTACTTTATAATCTTCATATTTACCTATAAATCGTCCCTCTAGTAATTTCTCTATAGAGAATGTTGGTTTTGATTGAAGAACTCTATTTTCCGTTTCTGAGAAAGTTCTTTTTTCGCTGAAAGTATTTACTGCAACAAAAAATGCTAAATAACATATAAATAATGCTGATAGCGATATACAATACTTCTTACCAAGTTTATGTTTAGGCTTTTGTTTTTTAGGTCTATTTTTTATATTTCTATTTTTTGTTTTATATGCTTCAGTCATATTTCTCACCACCTTTAAAATCTAAAATATAAGAATGGATTGTAAGTTTCATTAACTAGATAAGCTGTAACTAAAAATAAAACTAAACCATATACAATTAATGATGGATTTATTAATTTATCTCTATATTTTTGAGCAAGACTTTCTAATGTACGTTTTATAATAGGTGTTGAGAATACGATAAGTATTGCAAACATCACTATATTAGTGTATAAATAATAAATTCCTGCAGTGTCGATTATTGCATTTCCTGATGCAAAGAACATTATTTTTAAGTAATCAACTGCAAATCCAAGATCCTCACTTGCAAAGAATAACCATCCTACTATTACAAATAACATTGTATAAATATGTTTTATGCTGTCTGGCACTTTTTCTAAGAAAGATTTTAAAACAAACTTCTCTATTAACAATAAAATACCGTAGTATAATCCCCATACTACGAAATTCCAATTCGCTCCATGCCATAAACCTGTAAGAGCCCAAACTACAAATATATTTCTGATTTGTTTTGGTACGCTAACTCTATTTCCACCTAGAGGTATGTATATATACTCTCTAAACCAAGTTCCTAAAGATATATGCCATCTTCTCCAGAACTCTGTTACACTTTTAGATATGTATGGATAGTTGAAGTTTTCCATAAATTCAAATCCAAACATTTTACCTAAACCAATAGCCATATCTGAATAAGCACTGAAGTCAAAGTATATTTGGAAAGTATAAGCTATTATACCTAACCAAGCAGTAAGGACAGATATAGATGATAATTCTAATGATGAAATAGTTGTCCATAACATCCCTATATTATTAGCTAGTAAAATTTTCTTTCCTAAACCTTGTATAAATCTTTCAACACCTTCTCCAAATTTAAATACATCTTCCTTACGAGTATTTAATTGTTCCTCTATAGTTTGGTATTGAACTATAGGTCCCGCAACTAATTGTGGGAACATTGTAACATATGTTGCAAAATTAATTAAATTATATTGAACTTCTACTTTGCCTAAGTAAACGTCTACTATATAAGATAATACTTGGAATGTATAGAATGATATTCCTATTGGAAGTGCTAAACCTTCAAAAGGAATATTTAAATTAAATATACTATTTATGTTATTAACAAAAAATCCAAAATATTTAAAAAATCCTAATATACTTACGTTCAAAATAATAGTAAGTATAAATATAAATTTACACTTACTCGGATTATCTTTATTTCTTTCTATTAATATTGCAAGTAAATAGTCTATTAGGATAGTGCCTATCATTAAAAATACATAGATAGGTTCTCCCCATGCATAGAAGATTAAACTCGCTATTAATAAAATTGAATTTTTTAATATTCTAGGGCTAACATAATATAGTAATAATGTTATTGGCAAAAATGTAAACAAGAATATAATACTACTGAATACTATTTTAATCGCCTCCCTCTATTGTTTTACTGCCTCTTTAAAAGCTTCTTTTAGTTGTTCTGCATTCTCTGATACTGCAAAAAATACATATTTTCCTTCTGACTTTAATTCATAGTCATTTAATAACGCGCATTGTTGTGGTCCATAACTTCCAAAACTTTGAAGTTGTGAATTTACTCTATTGTCAATTGTGTCTTTTAAAGAGTCTATTTGTGATTTATCTTTTACTTTTACAATTAACATTTCATCTACTTCCATAGATGATTCAGGAGTATATAATACTACACTGTCAAAATCGCTTGCATTTAAGCCGTAATATCTTTTCAATCCCTTAGTCCCTGTCTCTTCCATATTTTCGACAAGACCTGTTTCTTCTATCGATTTTTGTATATCTTTTGCTGTTAAGTTATCGTTAACTTTTGTACATCCAGTTAAAATTGTACATGCACATACTACAGATACGATAGTTGTTATTGTTTTTTTTAATTTCATCTTTATTATTAACCCTCTCTAGATTCCTATAAGTTGGCTTGTTGTATAAATAAATCTAACCATTTTTTTATACAAGTAACTCCGAAATGTATACCATCAGGTTCATAGTTACCTTCTGACATAATGCTACTAGCATCGATAAATTTTACGCCTTTTTCTTCACATAATTGTTTTAAATCTTGATTCCACCTAGCTATATTTTTAAGATTTGGTTGTTTATTCGCTGCGGCTGTTGTAACTGGTAGTATTGAACAGACGTATATGTTTGAGTTAGGTAATTTAGATTTAACTTTATCTATAACCTCTCCATATAATTTAATAAATGCATCACTACTTTGAACGCCTACTACATCGTTTATTCCATATGTTAAAAACATATTCTTTGGATACATTCCTATAGCTGTGTCTATATCACCATTTTGTACAGCGGTTGAAAGACTTCTACCTTTTTGTGCAACTACAGAGGCTTGAGTTAATACTCCGTAGGCAGATATTCCTTCAGCTCTTGAGTCGCCAGCTATAACTGATGTTGAGAATTTTTTCTTATAGTCTACTGATGCAGATGTATCATCTGTATTTACACTTGATACTTGTTCACTTATCCCATGCTGGGCTTTGATAGCTTCTATTTGCTCTTCAACTTGTACTACATCTTGAATCTCTAATTGTTTTATAACCTCTACACCTTGTGCCACTTGTTGATCTTCTATATTATCTTGTTTGTTTAAGGCTTTTACAGAAATGGTAATCACAAATCCTGCTATTACAAGTCCAGACACAATTAGAAATCTCTTGACTTTCTTTTTGAGTCTTATTTAAATCACTCCCCCTCTTAATATTATAAACATCCTACATTTCAATACATATTATAACATTTTATGTTTCTTTATTAAATACTAATAATGTAACAAATATGTCATAGTTTTACAACACTATAAAATAAAAAAAGTTAGTTTATGATGTTTTACCAAAAACTAACTCTTTTATTAAATATTTTATTAGCAGCAACATCCATCATCAAAATTAAATAATAGTAGAATTATTAATATAATCCAAATCCAAATATTATCATCGTCAAATATATCATCTAAAAAATCCGTACATAATAATAAAAATACTAAAACTATTATAATCAATATACCACCATTAAAATCAAATCCACAATCTCCAAAAAATCTTGAAAGAGTATCCTCTAATTTTGCCATAACTTCTCCCCCTAATTAAAAAGGTTTTTCTATGTTTAATATATGATTTTATGCATTGATAAGTTACTTTTATTAAATTTTTATGTTTTATTTATAGTAGTGTAATTATATGTTTTTAAAATATATTTATTTTTATATAGTATATTCATTTGAATGTATTATATTAAAAAAATTGTAATTTGTATAATATAAAAATAATTCTACTATTTTCTAAATATATATTGAAAATTAATTATTATTATATTAAACTACTATTAAAAATTTAATTATTCAATAAATTTGGAGGTATGAAATGTTTGAAGAAATAAGAGACATAATAGCAGAACAATTAAACATAGACGATTTAGATGAATTGACTTTAGATACTTCTCTTAAAGATGATTTAAATGCTGATTCTTTAGATGCAGTTGAAGTAATCATGGCATTAGAAGATAAATATGATATAGAAATTGCCGAAGAAGATGCTGAAGAATTCAAAACTATAGGCGATATAGTGAACTACATTGAAGAAAATAAATAATATAAACTTCTGTATTTTAGAAGCGAAATAAAAAGCTATAGAGAATAAATATTTATTTACTATAGCTTTTTTATTTATATATTTTTAAGTTATTATTTTAAGAATTTTGAACCTTATTTAATATATAATCTTCCATATCTTCTATAGATACCTTTAATGATATTGCTAACTCAGTCTGTAAATTATTTTGTGCCAATTTAAAATATTTTTCATCTGTTGCACTTAATTTCTTGCCTTGATTTAGTCTTTCTTCTTTTCTTGAATAGATCGTCTTTATTAAACTAATCAATTGTCTACATTGGCAACTTCTTATACACTCTTTGTATGCTTTTTCACGCAATTTTTCATTTTCCACTGCTAGCTCTTTTATATTAGGTATGTCATTTAATAAATTTTCACAATCTTCTTTCGATATTATTCTTCTAATTGTAACTTTTTTATTATCGACAGGAGTAAAAACTTTACTTTTATCTTCATTTATCGGTTTTAATATGTAATATAATTTATCCTTAGGTGCACCATTTATATCTAAAGTTGAAATATCTATTATCTCACAAATACCCATATTCCCATAAATAATATATTCTCCTTTGTTAAACATATTTACATCCCCTTTTAATTTTATTTTGTAATACATTTTAAAAATGTAAATATTCAAAATATATACAAAATTACTATTCTAAAGTCTCTATAAATAAATTTATATCAAACTTTTTTTATTAAATGTAAACTCTCTATAAAGATTTAGATGACCTTATAATACAAGTTTATCACAACAAAAATTTTTTTGTCAGTTATTTTTTTGTATTTTTTGTCGTATATTATGTTTTATATGTATAAACTTATCTTTATATACATTTTGTATACATTTATATTCCAAATTATGGTATATTTAATAGTAAATTAAAAATTTACATGAGGTGATTACTGATGATAGAAAAAAAGTATATTGAAATGAAGGAACCCTTTTATGGTAATAGAGTTATAAATGTCTATCTTCCAGATGATTATAATGAAAGGAGAAAAAAATATCCTGTCCTTTATATGTTTGATGGACACAATTTATTCTTTGACGAAGAAGCTGCTTTCGGCAAATCATGGGGTATGAAGGAATATTTAGAAGAAAATGGTATACAACTAATTGTAGTAGGAATTCAGTGTAGTTTTGATGGTAATGAAAGAATCTCTGAATACTCTCCTTATGATTTAGAAAATTATTATGGAGAATTTATTAAAGGCAAAGGAAATGATTATTTAGATTGGATAATCAATGTAGTAAAACCTATGATTGATTCTGAATATAGAACCAAAACAGATAAAAAGAATACTCTTATCGGCGGAAGTTCTATGGGTGGACTAATAGCTACATATGCAGGAATTAAGTACTCAGATGTGTTTTCAAAATGTGCATGTTTATCTCCTGCATTCGAGTTATGTTATGATAAATTAATGACTGATGCATTAGATAGTGAATCTCAAAGGGGTACTAAATTCTTTATGAGTATAGGAAGTACTGAGCTTGAACAAACTAACAGAATGGTAAACTTCTCTTCTTATATGTTAGAATTATGCCATATACTTCAATCTAAAGGTGCTATCTGCTATCCTAGATTAGTTCCTGGTGGAGAACATAACGAAGCTAGTTGGGAAAAACAAGTTCCTGCTTTTATAGAATTTCTTTTATAATTTTTAACTCTAATTTTTTAAACTTTATATAATATCAAATAAAAAAAGACTAGCTTACATTTTAAGCTAGTCTTTTTTATTTAATATTACTTACAATACCTATTTTACTATATTTTTTTTTGTAATACTTGGTACATCCCATTTTCTTAAGATATCTATCATAAAACCTTTTATATTTATTCCATATAACTCATTTAATATAGGATCATTTAATACATCTTGAGGGTTTCCATAAGCCACTACTTGACCATCCTTCAACATAAGTACATTATCGGCAAAATATTGAACTAAATTTAAGTCGTGTAATACTCCTACTACTATCTTATTATTTACCTCAATCCATTCTCTTAGATTTTCTAATAAATCTATTTGATTTTTTAAATCTAAATGATTTGTAGGTTCATCAAGTAGTATAATATCTGGGTCTTGAGCAAATACTCTAGCTAAGAAAACTCTTTGTATTTGGCCACCAGAAAGTTCAGTAATAAGTTTATCTTTTATATCTAAAAGTCCTACTTTTTCTATACTGTCTAGTATAATTTCTTCATCTTTTTTCGATAATTTACTAAGTGCCCCTTTACTATATGCATATCTTCCTAATGACACAGTGTCATAAATTGTATAAGGAAAATAAATTTGAGTAATTTGACTCATAAGCCCTACTTTCCTCGCAAATGATTTTCTATCCATAGATGATACTTCTTTTCCATCTATTGTAACACTACCCCTATATTCTAAAAGATTTGCAATAGATTTTAAAAGAGTACTTTTTCCACATCCATTTGGACCAACTATACATAAGTTCTCTCCGTTTTCAACTTTGAAACTTATATCTTTTAATATATCTCTTCCATCATATCCGCTATAAAGATTTTTAATTTCTAACATAATTATCAACTCGCCTTTTTAAAATAAACATAAGCAAAGAATGGAGCTCCTATAATAGCTGTAACTGCACCTACTGGCAGCTCAGTTGGAGCAAACACACTTCTTGCAATTAAATCTGTAATTACCATTAAACATCCTCCAAATACAAAGGACATCGGTATTACATATTTATGATTAGACCCAAATATTTTTCTGACGACATGTGGAGCTATCAAGTCTACAAATCCAATTGTACCACTAAGTGACACTGCTCCACCGGTCAATACAGCAGAGAATATAAATAGTTTTGTTTTTACTTTTGATGTATCCACACCTACTGATTGTGCTTGCTCTTCACCAAAAGTAAGTATATCCATTTCTTTAGTATATCTAAGTGTACCTATCATCCCAACTAAACAAAATGGAATTATTAAACCTACATATGTCCAACCTCTCATGGCAAAGCTCCCCATTTGCCATAGAGCTATACTTTTTAAATCTTCGGAAAACATAGCTGTTAATGTAGTAAGTAATGCATTTACAAATAAAGAAAAAACCATACCAGCTAATATTATCGTATTATTTGACATAGTTTTATCTATTTTATTAGAAAACAATATAACTAAGTATACTGTAAGAAGTCCAAATATAAATCCAACAAATGGCAGTGTAAAACTACCTATTACAGGAATTATCATTCCTGTTACTATTACAAGACCTGCACCTAATGATGCACCTGCTGATACACCTAATGTATATGGTGATGCTAATTGATTTTTTAATATTGATTGTACAACTGCACCACTAGTAGCTAAACATCCACCTACTAAAAACGCCAATAATACCCTAGGTAATCTTATCTTCCATATAATCGATACATCTTTTGGTAGAACACCCTCTCTAAGAGGTATATTAAGTGTTTTATTTATAATTATAGATATAGTATCTAGCATACTAATATTGGAACTCCCAATGGAAGTTCCAATATAAATAATAAATATAAGTATAATCACACTAAGTGCGCATTTTTTGCTATTTGTCTTTATATTCATCTGGGTATACAGCTTTCGCCATTTCTTTTAAAGCTTTTATTATGTGCTGTGTTGGTCTTGAAGATGAGTTTGAATCTATAGAATAGACTGCTTTATCTTTAACTGCTGTTATATGCTCCCATCCAGTTCTATTCATTATTTCTTCTGTTGGATTTTCTACGTAATTTACATTAGTTAATATAACATCTGGATTTGCATCTATTACTGCTTCTTCACTTGGTGATATCCAAGCATCTTTATCTGCAAATATATTTTCTGCCCCTATTATTTGTATCATTTCATTTATAAATGTGTCTTTTCCAACACTATATAATGTTGGTGCTGGACCTATTTCAAAATAAACTGTCTTTTTATCTTTTATTTTACTTCCAATTTCTTTTATTGATTCTACTTCTTTTTTCATAGAATCTACTATTTCATTTCCTTTATCTTTAGCATCTACAAGTTCTGCTATAAATTCTATATCTTTATATATACCATCTATACTAGCACTACTTGGTATGTAAACAACTGGTATACCTGCATCACTTACAGATTTATATGGGTCATCTGATGAACCTGCTTGATTATATCCTGAAGCTATTATTATATCTGGATCTAATTCTACGATTGCTTCAGCATCTGGTGTTTGGAAATCCATTAATTTTGTATCTTTACTTAAGCCCTCAATTCCTTCTGAATATGTATCAGCTGCTATAATTTTATCAGCTAAACCTAATCCTACTAGTATTTCTGTATTAGATGGTGCAGTAGATATTATTTTTTCTATCTTAGTTGGAACTTCAACTTCACTTCCTGACCTATCTGTTATTGTTTTTTGACCTGAGTCACTACTACACCCAACAGCAAATATAAGTGTTAAGCATAGCAAAATTGATAATAATTTCTTTTTCATATGAATTCCTCCTCATATACCTTTTTAGATTTTTCTTTAAAGCTTATATCAAGATTAATCCAGTCAGGGTTTACCATAATTTGACTATAATCTCCATATATTTTATGATTATAGCAGAATTACAATTTTTTTTTGGAACTATATTTTAAAACTTAGCAATAACATTTTGTTATATTTTTTATTTGAAATATTCTTATTTTTACAAAAATACCTTCACATATATTTTTGCAAAATAAAAAACTAACACGAGGTTAGTTTTTATTTTAAAATACCGTTCTTATTTTAAAGTAAAATTCTCCACCCCGAAGATTTTCTTATTAGTATAGTAGGCAGGTCTCCTGGCTCAGCTTCATCCTATTAATTCACCTTCCCATGAATAATCACAGTGGTTATCTTGAATAATAGTCCACATTACAGTAACGGGGGCTGCAGAGGATTTTCACCTCTTTCCCTATTGATCTAAAAATTAGAACCTATATACTTTTTATGCTTTTATATTATAATAACATAATTTATTTATAGTTGTATATATTTATACCACTTTCAAATAATTTACATCATATAAATTTTATACAATTAACTATTTTTAATATATACTAATATATTTATTTTTCTTCATAGAAAGATACATTTTTTATTACTATATCAAATGTACCATTCTCATTTTTTCTAACGCTATATTTCATTGGGTCTTCAAAATCTGATAAGTTCCCTTTTATATCAAACCCATTATCTGTTTTTATACTTCTCTTTTTTAGTTTCTTTTCAACCCATTTTTTATCTACTGAAAAGTTTTCAGTTAATCCTTTATCTTCCATGTGTTCTTTGAAACTTTCTTTTAATTCACTATCAAGAATATTATTTTGAACAAATTCTTCTACATTTATTTCTTCTTTTTCTTTTAATGTATAATTAAGCATACTTCTTATATCTTCAGCTTTTTTCATATCATCTGAGATTGCATTTGTTATCCAATTTTCTGCTGTTGTTTTAAATACTTTTGTCTTATACTTGTCATCTTCTATTTTTTTAGCATTTAAAAATTCTGTTACGAATTTAGTTTCAAGTTGCTCTTTTTCAGCATCTTTATCTAGTAATTTTAAGTGATAAGTATCATTTATACCACTAATACCGACTAATGCACATTGTTTTGGTCGTCCAGTTTCAGGTATTCCAATTTCATTTGATACTATTTGTATATTAAACTTATCTTCTACAAATTCAATTGAATGTGTATAAAGTTTTTTGTACTCTAATCTCATTATAGCTACATTTTTTTCATCTTTTATACTATATAGGCAAATTGCTAAATCACAAGAATCCATCTCTTCACTTTGTTGCATAATTTCAAATAAATATGATGCAATTTCTTTTGAATTTTGTAAAAATGTATCTTCATCATATATAATTTGTTCACAACAATTCTTAACAATGTTGTTGTTATAATCGTTAAATTCGGCTTTTCTTAAATCGTCATCTTTTGAAACTCTGTTTATTATCTTTTGGAAAAATTTATCCACTTCTAAACTATTTTTACACTCATAGTCATTTAATATTGGACCATCATTATTTTTATCTAATACATGTACTATGGATTTATGTATAATCATTTGCTTCTCTCCTTTTATCTTAATTTTTCAATTAACATCTTCATATCATCTGGTATATCTGCTTTAAACTCTAGGACTTCTTTTGTTCTAGGTTGTTTAAACTTCAGACCATATGCATGTAATGCTTGTCTTTTTATAAGACTTTCATCTACAAAACCGTATAATTCATCCCCTATAATTGGATGACCTATATGAGCCATATGTACTCTTATTTGATGTGTTCTCCCTGTCTCTAGTTTAACTTCTACTACAGTAGCATCATTTAATCTTTCTAGTACTTTATAGTGAGTAATCGATTCTTGACCTCTAGGGTCTACTACTCTTTTCACACTGTCATCTGTAGGTCTATATATTGGTTCGTTTATAGTATTTTCGTTTTCTTCTACAATTCCCTTTACTACAGTTATATATTTTTTCTCGAAATCGTCGCTTTTCATTTCACTAGATAATACATGTTGAGCAAATGGGTTCTTTGCTACTATTACTAATCCCGATGTATTCATATCTAATCTGTTTACAAATCTTATTTTAACTTCCTCACCCTTTTTAACTATATAATCTGTAACTCCATTTGCCATAGTATTTTCAAAATGGCTCTTTGTTGGATGAACTACCATAAATGGAGGCTTATCTACCATAATTAAGTCAAAATCATCATAAATTATATTTAAATTTAAATCTTGAGGTGTAAAATTAGCCATATCTTCTTTAATTTCAACCTCTATTAAATCACCTTTTTTAACTTTCTTATCTAATTTCTTAAAGTTTTTATTTACAGTAACTGTTTTAAATCTTTTTAATTTAGATGCATATCTAACTGAGAAATTTAATTTATCCAATAAAACCTCTCTCAACGTTAAGTCATCATCTTCATTTATATATGAAATAAGATTATATTTTTGATCTTCTTTTTTGAACAAGTTCACACCTACTTCCTTTTTATTGACATATATATTTTACACTAATTTTAAAATATAATGAAGGCAAATATTATACCATAAATAGCCAATAATTTTGGAATTTTAAAAAGGAGCCTCTCCACGAGAAACTCCCTCTAAAGTTTTATGTACTTTAATAATAATTTTATTTTAAATTTAAATGTCTTACTCTGATAATGTCTCATCGTATGCTTTACATACATCAACCCACTTTTCACAATGTGAGTATTTTTCCATCTCATCACAAGTTAATTCTATAGCTGAATTACTACTTCCACAAGCAGGAAATACTGTATTAAATCGCTTCATAGAAACATCTAAAAATACTTTTACATCTTTATTTGCTATAGCAAACGGACAAACACCACCTATCGCATGTCCTATATACTGCATAACTTCTTCTGGTGTTAGCATTTTTGCCTTAGTAGAAAACTCTTTCTTATATTTTTTATTATCGATTTTAGCATCACCTGCTACTACTATTAAAATAGCATTATCCCCTTCTTTATTTTTAAAAGATAAAGTTTTAGCTATTCTAGCTGGTATAACATGCGCTGCTTCGGCAGCTAATTCAACTGTTGCACTTGATTGGTCAAATTCTAAAATGTCATCTTCTCTTCCATATTCTGCGAAATATTCCTTAACCTTTTCTATTGACATTTTTACACCCCTATATTTTGTCTTTTTATATAGTATAACATATATTTCATTTATCCATACATCAATTTAACAAATATTAACATTTGTTTCTCTGTGATATATATTTCTAAAATTATATTAAATTTATAATAATAATTCTAAATAGTTATAGTCGACAAGAATATGTGTTATAATACATCTTATAAAGAGGTGGGATAATGGAAAGAATTATTACAATTAACTCAAATAATTTACCAAAATCTATAATGACTAAGGATATTTTGACAGATAAATTACAAAAGGCAGGATTTACAGTTTGCGATGAATTTCACCCTGAAACTGAACTTATTATTTCCATAGGTGGGGATGGTTCTTTTTTACAGACAGTACATGACTTTGAATTTCCAGAAGTCCCGATTTTAGGAATAAACACTGGACACTTGGGATTCTTCCCTGACTTTGCTCCATCTGATATTGATCATTTTATTGAATCATATTTAGTTGGAGACTACATAGTACAAGAAATACCCGTTCTACAGTCAACTGTCTGTACTAAATCTAATTGCAATGATGTATTCGCTGTAAATGAAGTCGTTGTAAAAGGATATAAATCTAGAACTATACATTTATCTTTAGGAATAAATAACCACCATGTACAAAATTTTAGTGGTGATGGTCTAATAGTATCAACTTCTACAGGCTCTACTGCATATAATTATGCTGCTAGTGGAAGCATAATAGACCCAAGTATAAATGTAATGCAAATTACACCCCTTGCCCCTATAAATACAAATGCTTATAGAAGTTTTACTTCTAGCATTATTTGTTCAAAAGATTCAATCGTAAAAATAGCTCCAGAGTATAGATTTGAAGATTCTATATTAATAGTTGTAGACGGAGTAGAATATCAATTCAAACAAATTGTCGATATCTCTACATTTGTCTCTGATTTGAAGGTTAAGTTACTTCGAATGTCAAACTACGAATTTTGGAGCAGAGTAACTGAAAAGTTTTTATAAAATTTATAAATTTAAGATTTTTAGGAGGACAACTATGAAAATAGGTGTAATGAGTGACACACATGGTAGCTTACCTTATTTTGAAAAAGCATTAGACTTATTAGAGGACTGTGATGTAATATTCCATATAGGAGATGTTCTATATCACGGACCAAGAAATGATTTACCAGAAGGATACAATCCTAAAGGTGTAATAGAAAAAATAAACAATCTAGATAATATTATAATAGCTAGAGGAAACTGTGATGCAGATGTAGACCAAATGGTTATAAAACATCCTATCGAAGATGGATATGTTTTAACTGAAGTTGGACAAGTTACATTTCTATTAGATCATGGATATTTAGAGCCAAAAGAAGAAATCATACAAAGAGCTAAAGATAAAGAAGCTAATGTATTAATTTTAGGACATACTCATGTTAAAGAATTATATATGGATGAGGACTTAGTTGTTTTAAATCCAGGAAGTACTTCTATCCCTAAAGATGGAAGTCATTCTGTCGCTATAATAGAAATCGAACCTATTGAAGGTAATCACCATCAAGTAGATATGGATATCAATTTAGTAGATATAACTACAGGTGAAATTATAGAATTATAAGTATAAAAAAAATTGCTAGGAGTTATCTAGCAATTTTTTTATACAAATATTCTAATTTGGTTTATTCTATTTTTATCGATACTTTCAACGCTAAATTTAACATTTCCAACTTCGATTAATTCATTTTCTTCTGGTATACGTTTTAAATATCCTATGATAAATCCTCCTATCGAATCAAATTCATCTGATTCGAAGTTTATTCCAAGTCTCTCATTTACATCTGATATTCTTGTACTACCTTCAACTAAGTATTCATTGTCACTTACTTTTACAATTTCCTCTTCTTCTTCGTCATACTCATCGTCTATATCTCCGACAATTACCTCAACTAAGTCTTCTATTGTAAGTAATCCAGCTGTACCGCCGTATTCGTCTACAACTATAGCCATTTGACTTTTTTCTTTTTTCATTTCTTCAAGAAGTTGAGTTATCTTTTTAAATTCGTAAGTAAAAAATGCTTCTCTAACGTAATCTTTTATATTAAAATGTTCTATTTCTTCATCACTTAAAAATATAATGTCTTTTATATTTAATATTCCCACTATATCATCAATACTATCTTGATATACAGGTAACCTACTTAATTTTTCATTTTTAAACAATTCTATAATTTCATCGTAACTATCTTCTATATTTACAGCCACCATATCTAATCTTTGAATCATAGCTTCTTTTGCTTGCATATCTCCAAATTGGAATACATTATTTATTATTTCACGTTCTTCCATCTCAAGAACGCCTTCTTCATGACTGACATTGACCATAGTTTTTAATTCTTCTTCTGTTATAAATGGTTTAACACCGTCATTTTCTATTCCCATTATTTTAAAGATAATACCTGTTAGAAGATTAAATACCCAAACTATTGGTTTTGTAATTTTCATTATTACACTAATCGGTTTAGATACTGCAACAGCTACCTTTTCTGGGCTATTTGCTGCAATAGTTTTTGGTGTTATCTCTCCAAAAATCAAAACAAGAACTGTCATAACAGCCGTAGCTACAGCAACACCTCCATCTCCAAATATACTTATAAATAAAGATGTTGAAACAGATGTAGCAGCTATATTAACTATATTGTTTCCTACTAAAATCGAACTAAGTAAGTCACTAGATTTTTCAATAAGTGAAGATACTAACTTAGCACCTTTTACACCTTCTTCTTCCATATACCTAATTCTAATTTTACTAAGAGACATTAAAGATGTCTCAGATGCTGAGAAAAATCCTGATCCCAACAGTAAAACTGCTAATAAACCTATTTGAAATATATTCTCGGTCGAACCCAACCTTTACCACTCTCCTAATTTCGTAAATTTTATATTAGTACTAATTATATCATAAAAAAAACTAATTTGAAAACATAGTTAATATTTTACTTAAAAGCATTTTTAAAAATCTTTCTATTTAATTATAGTTATATTATTTGAATTTATTATTAAAAAATAATTAAAATTAATTGTAAACTATAAATTACTATAATTGTAAATTTTAATTTTAAATAATTAAAATAATATAAATATAATTTCTAAATAATTCACATACTTTTTTTAAATTTATATTTGAAATTACTAATAATTAAATTATTTAAAATAAATATATTTTTTATAATTTCGATAGTTTTTTATTATTTTAAAAATATTATCACTTTTTGTCTTTTTTTGTGTCATAATGCAGATTTATAACATATATTATATTAAGAAAAATTTAAATATTTTTCTTGAAACCTCTTGTTGATATGAGATGAACGATTTTAATTTTTTAAAAAATTTATAAAAACATGTATATATACTTGAAGTTTAGGCAACACTTATATATGAGAGCGGAAATTATATATATCTCTCCCCCTAATAAGTATATATTTTAAGGCATCTACAATTTTTTCCCCCTTGTAGATGCCTCTTTTTTTATAAATACTTAATTGTATAAATTAAAACTTTTTGATTTATTATACTGTATTTTAACTCATTAAATCTTTATATTCTGTTGTTTTAACAACTTTGCCTTCTTTATTAATTACCCACTCCTCTTTCGCTGTCATTTTTAATCCACACTTTGGGCAAACAGCTTTTGGTGTAAATGCATTAAAGTATACTATGTCTCCACATTGATCACAACTTCTACTAAAAAACTCTACTATAGTTATTCCTACTGATGTTATTTCTAACTTTGTATTAATTGATTTTAAAACACCTGCATTTAATAGTCTATCTAGCCTTGTGTCTTTATGCTCTTTAAGACATTCTTCAAATTCTTCTAAACTTATAAGATTTTTCTTTCTTAAGTAAAAATGTTTTAATAGCTCAAATTCCTTTATATTGCTTTCATTATTTCTTATTGTGTTTTCTTTAATCATAGTATCTCCCCCTTTATATTGTGAAAATTCTGTATAATATGACATTTTCCTTCTTTTTTTATTAGTAAAAATTCAACATTTTTTTCAT
>CAMEPL010000027.1 GCA_945931665.1 uncultured Clostridium sp.
CTTATGCATAATCTATCTTTGGCCCTTGTTATTGCGACATACATAAGTCTTCTTTCTTCTTCGATTTGTTCATCTCGTTTTTCCTCATCATCTATATCATACGACTTCTCATGAGGTATAGTCCCGTCATTTACTCCGATTATATACACATTTTCAAATTCTAATCCTTTTGCACTGTGCATAGTTGTAAATATTACGCCATTTACTTCTTTATGTTTTTGATTTTCTTGTAATTCTTCTTTTACCTTTTCAATGTGGTTTAAATATTCCTCAATTGTTTGGAAGTTTGATGAAGAGCTCTCCACCTCGTTAAGTATCTCAATTAAGCCATTTGGTTTTATTTTTCTATTCATACAATAATCTAATATATATTTGTCATAATCCAGTGTACTTCTTATATATGAAATTGCATTTTTAGGTGACAATGCTTTTAAATAACTTAAGTCAATTTCTAAGTCAGTTATTGTCTTTACTTGTTTTTGATGTAAATTGCATTTTGTTATTAATGCGTTTAAGAAGAATTTTTCGTCTTTTACAGAATTTATACTCTCTCTAGATATATATCTAAATGGTTTGTTAATTATTCTTATCCAGTCTTGGTTTGAATCTGGGTCAATTGCCAATCTTAAATATGATAATATATCTTTCGCAGCCCAATGGTCGTATATTGTCACAACAGAATCCCTAATTACAAAAGGAATCCTCATATCCATAAATACATCTACCAATGCTCTCGACTGGATATTTGTTCTGTATATTACAGCAAAATCATCATACTCAACATAATCTTCCTTTACCTTTTCTAGTATATCCTTGGCTATTTGTATAGCTTCATCTTCTGAATCTTTTGGAGTTAGATATTCAACATTTCCTTTTTCTTCTTGAGCACATTTAATTACCTTGTTATATCTATTTTGGTTCTTATCAATTAATCTATTTGCCGTACTTATTATCTCTGATTTTGACCTATAATTTATATCTAGCCTTACTTCTTTTGCATCTTTAAAGTAGTCTTTGAATCTAAGTAAAAAATCTGGTCTTGAACCTCTAAATCCATAGATACTTTGGTCCTCATCACCTACTACGAATATGTTTTTATCCTCACCTGCAATTAACTTTAAAACCTCAAACTGAACTTTATTTACATCTTGGAACTCGTCTACTAAAATATATTTATATACATTTCTCACAACTTCAAGCACTTGCGGATTGTTTTGTAATAAATAGTACGTTCTAATCAACATATCGTCAAAGTCTATTTTCTTAATTTCATCTTTATAATTTTCATACATATTATATGTATTTATAAACTCGTCCTTTGTAAGGACTTCTGACTGAAAATCTGCCTTGTCCATAAGTTCATTCTTAACGTATGAGATTTCATTTATAACTTGACCGATAAGTTCATCGTCTTCCCCATTTTCCACATTTAAGCTCTTTAAAATTCCCTTAAGTGCAAAACGCTTTGTCTTTTCATCTAAAATGCTGTCTAAATTCATTTTTTCAAACTTTCTTAGAATCCTGAAAAACACCGCATGAAATGTGCCGAAAGTAACCTTATTCATCCTAAAATCATTGCATATGCTCAAGGCTCTGTTTTTCATTTCGATTGAAGATGCCTTGGTAAAGCTGATGGCAAGAATTCTAGTCGGAGGTATCCCTTCGTTCATAACCATATTAACAATTCTATAAGTTATAACTCTTGTCTTCCCTGACCCTGGTCCAGCTAATACCATACATGGTCCATCTACATGATTTACTGCTATTTGCTGATTTTCATTTAATCTATCTATATCTATCATATTTTCCACCTTAATGTATTAAAAATTATCACTACAATACAAATTATACTGTCGTGATTTTATCAAATTATCTACATCATCATATTATATCAAATATACGATCAAAAATATCTTTATTTAATTGTTCTCTAATTTTGATATAAAAATACATCAAAACAACTACATTTATAAATATAATACTATTTTATCAAAAAAACTAATAACAACTTGCTTTTTTACTTATATCATCTAGCACATTTGGCGCAGTTTGCTCATTTGTCATAACAGTAACTAAGTCACCCGCGAGCAGAAGCGTAGACCCACAAGGTATTATCTCTTTTTCACCTCTCAATATTGAGACCACAAGGCATCCTTCTGGCCACGCAATATCTTTTATATAATTATTATCCATTGTACTTCCTAACTCAACAGAAACCTCAACTAATGTCTTTTTATTATAACTTCCTTCCAAAGTAAGGCGATTACTTTGTAGTATTCTGTCTAATAAGGCTTCATAAATAGGTTTTGTATTTAATAAGTCTGATACTAAAAGTGCAACTAATGACACAACAGCAAGTGAAAGTAAGTGATTAAGCGAACCTGTCATCTCAGATATTAATATAATTGCTGTAATTGGTGATTTAACTATAGCTGCAAAATGACCTGCCATCGCTATTACTATAAAGTTTAATAAATAATGTGACGGTATGTTAAAGTAAGTCACCATAATAATACCTACTAAATCCCCAACTAAAGAACCTAAAGTTAATAATGGGAAGAATATACCGCCTGGTGCTCCAGAACCAAAACATATAAATGTAAATATGAATTTAATTATTATATAAAATACTAATAATTCCATTGATATATTTAAATTTTGTAAACTCATGATTAAATCATGACCACCGCCTAATAATGCTGGCAATGTAAGTCCAACTATACCAGTTATTATAAATGGTATAATACACTTCATTTCTATAGATAAGTTTGTCTTTTTATATAATATTTGAGATATTAGTAATCCTTTATTAAAAATTGTTCCACTAATTCCTATTACAACTCCTAAGATTAATAGTGCCCAATAATATTTTAAAGGCATGGCTGATAATTGTTGAAAGTTTAAAGATGGTTTTAGGCCGAAGAAATTCTTAGACGCAAAATCAGCAGCAAGCGATGCTGATATAGCAGAAAGAAGAACTATAGGTGAAAAGTTCTTATGAGCTTCTTCTAAAGAGAACATAACACCTGCCATAGGAGCATTAAACGCCGCTGCAAGCCCTGCACTAGCCCCACATGTTATAAAATATTTCTTTTCGTTGTCCATCTTCTTCGTTGTTTCAGCAAATCCCTCTCCAACACAAGCCCCAATTTGAACAGATGGGCCTTCTCTACCTAATGATAACCCTGTCCCCAAACAGACAAGACCGCTTACAAATTTTAAAACTAAAACACTATACCACTTTTGCTTTAGCTTTCTAAGTAATATTCCCTCAACTTGGGGTATACCACTACCAGTTATCATAGGGTCTAACTTTACAGATTTTCCTACGATATATCCCAGAAATATCAGTACTGCAAATATAACTGGTATATAAATGAAATTTTCTCTTCCCATACTATAGAAATTTTTAAACAGAGAAAACACATTTGATAAAATAAGCCTGTGCAGTACTATTACTAGTCCTACTACTAATCCTACTAACAATGACTCAGCAAGTATTCTATACTTTTGTAATTCGCCATAAATTAGCATTTTTCTCGTTCTTAAATGATTAGCTTTCATAAACGTTTCCAATCTCCTTCTATTTAATTTAATTTTATTAAAAAAATATAAATCCCACAACTTCTATTATATAAAACTGCACTAAAAAAAGCAGTGTAAAATTTTTGCACTGCTTTTTTAATTATTTCCATATTGTATATTTATCTACTCTTCACTGCACGAACTTTAAACATAGGTGTTGGATTATAAAAATCATCCTTTATTTTATAAATCCTTCCACTTATTTCACAATCAGTTTTACATGATTCAAACCCAATCTCCTGTAGATATTTTTCATCCCATATAGGTCTACGTTTTTTGCTTATTTCTAGCTCTTGTTTAATATCATCACATTCTTTCACCAAGCTTAAATCCATCATATTGTGAGAATGTTCCTCACCTAATGATTTCATTTCCTCTTTTAATGAAACCTTCCCATAATCAGCATCAAAGTTTAAAAGAACTCCATCTTTCTTTAAAACTCTATACCATTCCTTATACGCCTTTTCTATATCAGGTAATGTCCACGTTAAATTTCTAGAAATAACTACATCAAACTCCTCATCATCAAAATTCAATTCTTGTGCATTCATAACCTTAAAATCTATGTTGTAATCCAACATATCAGCTATTTCCCCAGCCTTTTCTATCATTGATTCAGTCAAATCAATTCCCACTACTTCATGACCCAAAGATGCCAATATAACAGAGAAAAATCCTGGTCCACATCCAACATCTAATATTTTTAAATGTTGTTTATCTGGTAAATTTGCTATTATTTCATCTTGCCATAATTGTCTTTTATCACTTTTTAATTCTTCTATACGTAAATCATAAAAATCATCACTTCTTTTTGACCAGTAACTTTCTATTCTCTCTACTAAATTCACTAAAATCGCCCCCATTTGCCCTTTGCTTTTTAATTTTAAATAATATATTCCAATTTACATTTGACTTATTATACAAATATTTATATTTAATTTATTATACAAGTTTTAATTAATCTATTTTTCCACAATTATCATAAACATTGGTGTTGAACCATAGTTTAATTTTTCTTCCTCGTTCCACGTTTTTGTCCACACATCTTGGTCTATTTGTATATTTTTAAACCCTATCTTATCTAAAACAACCTTGTCCCAAACAGGTCTTTGAATTTTACTAAGTGGAAGTTGTCTCGCTATATCTTCCATAGAATCTATATCTGTACATGTATAGTGGTCTTCCATTCCTGAAAGTTCTACATTTTTTCTATCACTTTCGTACTCTCTTCTTTTTTTCTCATCAAAAAGATGTAAATACCAATTCGCATCAAAATTTATCATCTTTCCGCCATCTCTCAATACCTTATACCAACTTTTATACGCCTTTTCAGGGTCCTTCAGATTCCAAGTAAGATTTCTCGTTACAATTAAATCAAACTCCCCTTCTTCAAATTCTAAGTTATGAGCATCCATTCTTCTAAATTTAATCTTATCCTTTAAATCCCCAGCATTTTGTTTTGCTTTGTTTAACATTTCTTCTGTATAATCAACAGCAGTTACATCATATCCTGCTGATGATAATATTATCGAGAAAAACCCCGGTCCACATCCTATATCTAATACCTTTAACCTTCTATCCCCAGCAAAAACTGGTGCATTAGATTTTATAATATCTATCCATTCAAGCTTCTTGTTGCTTTTTAATTCATCTATATTAACTTGGCAATATCCTTCTGCTCTATCAGCCCAATATCTCTCATTTTCCTTTAAAAATTCTTTCATACTCATATTCCCCACCCCTTATATTGTTCTTAAAAACAAAAAATGCCATGAAGGTACGCACTTGTATAGTGCAAGTATCTTCATGACACCGTTAATTAATTATTCATCGTTAATTAAATTTTAGCACATTGTTTTTTTAGAGTCAAATATATTATCTCTTCATATGTGCTGCTTTATCTTTTAAAAATGCAGAAAACTCATCCTTAAGCTCAGGTCTTTTTAGTGCAAAATCAACAGTCGCCTCTAAGAAACCTAACTTATCTCCAACATCATATCTTCTTCCCTCAAAGTTATATGCATATATAGCTTCCTTAGTTGCTAAAGTTTGAAGAGCATCAGTTAATTGAATTTCTCCACCTTTACCCTCTTCTTGAGTCTCTAATATATTAAATATCTCAGGAGTTATTATATATCTTCCAAGTATAGCTATATTAGATGGTGCATCTTCCACAGATGGTTTTTCAACCATATCTTTTACTTTATATACTCTATCTTCAATATGTTTTACATCTAATATTCCGTACTTATCTACATTTTCCTTAGCAACTTCTTGTACACCTAATATTGAAGTCTTATATTCATCATAAGCATCTATCATTTGTTTTAAACAAGGTACTTCTGCATCTACTATATCATCCCCAAGTAAAACTGCAAAAGGCTCATCTCCGATAAAGCTTTTAGCACAGTATACTGCATGTCCTAATCCTTTTGGTTCTTTTTGTCTTATATAGTGGATGTTTACCATGTTTGATATATCTTGAACCATTTCTAACATTTCCGTTTTGCCTTTTTGTTCAAGTTCTAGTTCTAATTCAACAGAACGGTCGAAGTGATCTTCTATAGATTTTTTGCTTCTTCCTGTTACTATTAGTATTTCTTCTATCCCCGATTCAATTGCTTCTTCTATTATGTATTGAAGCGTTGGTTTGTCTACTATTGGTAGCATTTCCTTTGCTTGAGCTTTAGTCGCTGGTAAAAATCTTGTACCAAGACCAGCTGCTGGTATTATTGCTTTTCTTACTCTTTTTGTCATTTTATACTCCCTATATATTATTAAATTTTAAATTTCATATCTTACTCTCTTTCTTTTAATAAAATATTTTATTAGTGTCTCTATCATATTTCGATATAAATAGTACTTATATTTATTTATAAATTAATAATTATTTCTATATAGCTGTCTATCCCCATTTATTAATTCTATTTTTAATTACAATATTATTTTAAATATTTTCTAAATTAATATTACATAATAAATATATTTAGAAACTTAAAAAGCTCTGATGAAAATCATCAGAGCTTACTGGCGGAGAAGGAGGGATTCGAACCCTCGCACCGGTTAACCCAGCCTAATCCCTTAGCAGGGGATCCTCTTGAGCCACTTGAGTACTTCTCCATTTCTATATACCCAGTATATACTATTTTTTTACAGTAGTCAATAATTTATTTTTATTTTATTTATTATTTTAATTTTTGCAAAAACAAATCTTGCCTCTCTGAACGGCCCTCTCCCCTAAGCAGCATCCAGAGAAGCATTTGAATTAAAACTAATTCATATTTAAGATATGCATAATAAGAAATATATGTTCACTAAATTTTAAATGTAGTTCTAACCTATATGTATATATGATTTATATTATATTAAATAATTCAATAATCTCTTTTATCCTATATATTTATTTCGTAGTTATCTATATATTTTGCGCTATGTGAATCTGACCCTAAGACTAGGTTTATATTATGTTGTTTTACTAATTCTGCCAAATATCCACTTATATAAGTTTCGCCACAGTCTTCTTTAAATAGTCCTGCTACGTTATAGTCGAGTTCATATTTTTTTTCACCAATTAATTTGACTAATTCTTTTAATTTTTGATTTGTTGAGTAGTCGTACGGAAATTTTTTATTATATTTTCTAACTAAGTTTAAATGTCCTATTCTTTTTGGCTTATATTTTCCTAAGTCAGCATTTACAGCTTTTATAAGTGTGTCATAGTAAATATTATAAACAGCTTCTACTGAACCTAATAAGTTCACTACTTTTTCAAATTCTTCACTGCTAAAATCCATACAGTAGTATTTATCTTCTATTTTTATCATATGTACTGACAAAATACCATCTTCTAAATATTGACCATACTGATTTAATCTATTTTTTATTTCTTGTTCAAATCCTTCTATATAATCTACTTCTGCTCCTACGTTTATTTTTATTTTACCTTTATACTTATATTTTATTTTTTTTACGTCATTTATATAACTTTCCATTTGCTCTAATTTTATTGAGCTGTCGTTGTCTGGAGCTGGGTCTTTAAATCCATCTGGAAGTGGAAAGTGTTCTGTAAATGATATTTCATTAAGTCCAGCTTGTATCGCTCTTTCTATATATTCTTCAAAGGAATCATCTGTCCCATGAGGACAGTATGGAGTATGTATATGTCCATCTTTCATCTTTATCTCCCCCTGTATTTCTAAATATACTTCATTATACAATACTTTATACAAAGACTTATAATAAATTTATCTATATCTATTTGGAATACCTCATTAATTATCTAAAGTTAATCAATAAAAAAGAAGCAATACAAATAACTTGTATTACTCCTGTGTTGGCAATTACATATGTTTTTTAGCTTCTACTAACATTTCGTTAGCTTTATTCATATATTCTATGGCTTTTTGTATGCAATCAGCTGTTTCAGCTTTGCCCATAGCTTTAGCTTTTTCTACCCATTCTTGGAATGATTCTTCATGAGATTGGTTGTGGTTTACCCAGTGAACTAATAGTATATTTAAAGTTTTTTCGTCTTTATTTTCTACTACTGTGTCGTGGTCGTGTCCATGATCATGTCCACACCCGCATCCATCTTCATGGCTATGTTCATGAGTATGTTCATGAGTATGTTCATGTCCGCATCCACAGTCATCTCCATGACTATGTGCATGTGTATGAGTATGACCATGGTCATGTCCGCATCCGCATCCATGATCATGGTGGTGTCTTACTATGTCTTTATTGAATATCATTTTATTTCTCCTCCAATTACTTTATATTAAATTCTTTCTTTATAACTTTTATTGTATCTTTTATTAATAAAGATAATGGTTTATTCTCTACCCCTACTAAAGAAAAATTCTCTGGCATTATAGGTAGTAATATTTTTAGAGCATCACTGTCACATATAGCCTCACTAATTCTGCTAGTAACTTCACCCATCATTGTATTTGGCATTGTTACTGAAATTGGTGCAACTATTACGTTTGCCTTTTTGGATGATACTACTATAGCATTTTCCCCAGTGGCTCCTTTATTGGCATGGGATTTCATCATTGCACTAGTTGCAATTGAATTTGTGCCTAAAGCATATATATCAATATATGTCGGTAATTCTTCTCTTAAAGATAATATTATTTGGGCTCCTATTCCACCACCCATTCCATCTATTACTGCTATTACCATGTGCTATACCTCATTTGATCTCTTTTAAGCTAAGATAATATTTTTATATAATTATTAATCTTGAGCTAATATAATTTTGTGATCCATTAATTTAATTTCTTTTATATATCCATCTAATATTTTTTCTTCACCTAATAAATCAGTTAGATATACTTTTCCATCAACAGGATTTACGTTAACTACATTTTCCATAACTCTTGTTAATTCATTATTTTTCCCTAATACAAATGCTGAAGATTCACACATTCTAAATCACCCTCCTATAAATACTTTAAAGCGATTTTTATAAAAAATCAAAAAAGGTCTCTACAGTGTTGCTATACCATAGAAACCTTCATGATTTCATTACACAATATTTGTATACTTTAAGTATAGCACTCCTATTTATTTAAAGTCAAACACAATATTCCAAATTTTGTATTTAGTTTTAATTCTGTTTTGTTATCACTAAATTATCCTTCTAATATAGCTTTTACACTTGGGAATGCATCTATATTTGTATGAGGTAAGAAACAACAAGATATAAATTCATCCATATATGTTGGGTATACGCTTAATTCAACATATGTCATTACGTCTGATATTTCTTCTAATTTAGCTTTAGCTTCGTCACTTAATAATGTTAAATAAGAACCTATAAGTGAACTATTTCCTATGTATTGGAACTTATCTCTATCTATATCAGGAAGTAAACCTATAAATACTGAGTTTTCAATATTTAAGTGATTTCCTATACCACCTGCTATATAAACTTTATCTACGCAGTCAAAGTCCATACCTAAACTTTCTACTAATGTTGCTGCTCCAGAATATATAGCTCCTTTAGTTCTTATAAAGTTATCTATATCTACTTCTGTTATGAATAAATCATCTTCTAGATAATCGTTATCTTTAGCAAATGCTAGTACGTATTCCCCGATATCATTTTCATCAAATCTTATTCTCTCATTATTTAAATCCCTGTGTATTTTACCTCTTCTGTCGATTATATTTTTCTTAAGCATTTCACAGATTAAGTCGATTATACCTGAACCACATATACCGATTGCAGGTTCATTATCTATAGTATTTAATTTTGGAACTAGAGTTTCTGGATCAATATCTACACTATCTACCGCTCCTGCAGATGCTCTCATACCACAGCTGATTCCTCCACCTTCAAATGCAGGTCCTGCTGAGCATGCACAACTCATTAAAAAGTCTTGGTTACCAAATACAATTTCACCGTTAGTACCTAAATCTATAAATATCACATTTTCCTCATTAGCCCATATACCAGAAGCTAATACACCTGATGTTATATCTCCACCGACATAACTTGCTACGTTTGGTGATAAATAAACACCTGCGCTTGGGTTGATATCTAGTCCAACTTCTTTTGCATTTAATTTTGGTGATTTGAAAAATGGTGGTATAAATGGTTCTAATCTTAAATACTCAGGGAAGATTCCTAAGAATAATGTAGACATTGTTGTATTTCCTGACGCAACAACACTTACTATGTTATTTCTCTTTACACCAGATGATTTTACTAACTCATTTATTAACATGTTTAAAGTATCATCAACTATAGCTGCTTTTGCTTTTTCGATGTTATTTTTCTTTACAGCATAAACTATTCTATTTATAACATCTGCACCGAATTGAAGTTGCCCATTTCCTGATGCACCTTTTTCTACTATTTCATTTGTTATTAAGTTTACTAAACATACAACAACAGAAGTAGTACCTATATCTATTGCTAAACCATATAATTCACCCTCTGTGTTTCCTGGTTCAACATCTATTATTTCTAATCTATCGTCAAATTCTCTATATGTAATAGTTATCTCAAAATTATTTTTTCTAAATGCTTTTGGCATTCTCTTTAGAACTTCTATGTCATAAACCATTTGTTTCCCACTGAAGTTCATACTTATATGTCTTTCTAATCTATCTACATCACTTATATTGTCATCTAATGTAGGTTCATCAAGAGTTATACAAGTCTTCTTTATATTATTTTCTAGAGTTATGTTGTGTTTTTCTGCTATTTCTACAGCTTTATCAAATAACACTTTATCTTTAGCTTTGTCTCCACCTTCAACTTTCATACCTCTCATTGCCATATCTAAAGAAGAGTTTGTAAGAACTTCTATATCTGATATGATTGTTGTACAACACGCTAAGATAAATCCATTTTCTCTATCTTCGTCACTTAAGTGAGATGATACTTCTTGCTTAACTTCCCCTGCCAATAGTTTTACTTTACATTTTCCACAACTTTTACTCCCGTTACATGGAGCTTCTATATAAACGTCTGCTCTTCTTGCAACGTCTAATAAATTATCCCCTATCTCACATTCTATTGTTTTGCCTGATGGTCTAAAAACAACTTTCGCCATAATTTATCCTCCCCTAAAATTATAAATAAACTCTCACTATTATTTTATCATATTCGATATATAATAAGTTAAAAAGTTTGCTATTGTTTTCCAAATTAAGCAAATTAAAAAAGCCTTCTCTATGAAGACTTTTAAATTCAAACATATTTTTATTAAGTTCTAAAAAATACTTAAATTCATTGTATTTATGTATTTTGTTAATTTAAACCTAACCTAAATAATGTTGTGAAATTATCCTATCTCCCGAGGTAAATCACATTTAATTTAGGCAGGTCTCCTGACTTAATTTCATCCTACTTCCGGCCTTCCCGTAAAATTCAGTGGCACTATGGTTTCGTCTATATTACAGTAGCGGGAACTGTAAAGGATTTTCACCTTTTTCCCTATTAATTTCGATTAAGAAAACCTAAATTTATATTAAGTTTTAGCAGATATAATAATCCCTTATTTTTTAAAAAAGTATAGCAAAAGTGCGTGCACTCACTTTCACTATACTTTTATATTTATCTCAAATAAGCGGGTTCAAATACTATTCAGCTAAAGTAGCTTCATATTGTTCAGCAGTTAATAATGCTTCGTATTCAGCCATATCAGCAACTTTTATTTTACATATCCAAGCATCATATGGAGCTTCATTAACGTATTCTGGTTCGTCTTCTAATTTTTCATCATTAACTTCAACAACTTCACCAGATATAGGTGCTATTAATTCAGAAGCAACTTTTGAAGATTCTATTACACCAAAATCTGAGTCTTTAGTTAATTCATCTTCAACTTCTGGTACATCTACGTATAGAACTTCACCAAGTTGGTCTTGAGCAAAGTCTGTTACTCCTATATATGCATATTCTCCATCTAATTTTGCCCAAGTATGTTTTGGACTATATTTTCTATCGTTTAGTATTTCCATCTTTATTTTCCCCCTAATCACATTAAATTAATCGAAAATTATTCTCCCATTATGAAATCCATTTCTAGTGCTGGGTGTCCTTTTTCAGCTAAGAAAGCACAAACCTCTTCAGAATCAATAGCTATTGTTTCATCACAGATATAGTCAGTAAAGTTATCTATACCAGCCATTTCTTTAACAGTTTTATTTAATTTTTCTCCAACAGCGTCTTTTAATTCTTTAGGCATCCATACTATTCTTTCTGGTCCACCTTCAGTATAAGCGAATTTCTTAGAAGATATGAAATGTCTACCATGACCCATGAATCCTGGAGTTTGAACCCCACCACCTGTCATAGATGCTAATTCACCGAATGTCATACCAACTGGAGTAGTACCAGCATATTCTCTGTTTACTATAACTAATCCGTTAGCTTCAGGCATTATACCACATATACATTCGAAGCATCCACAAGAAGTCATAGGATCTTCCATGATAGAATATAATGTTACATTTTCTACTGCACCTTGAGATATTTCACAAACTGCATCAGACATTGATTGCCAGATACCTTTCTTTTCATCTAGGCAAGGTCCTTTTGCTATTGGTTGACATGGTCCTGTTGGGTTAAGTTCTTTAGTAGCTTTAGCATCTAACCAAGAAACTGCACCACATAAACCAAGTCTTTCTGGAGTTACTATACAAACGTGTGCTGGAGCGAATGCTTGACACATGTTGCAAGAATAGAAATCGTCAACTGCTTCGTCAGTTAATTGTTCTAATCTGTCATCTCTAGCGTTGTATCTTTCTATAGCTTCATGTTTTCTTTCTTCAACTAATTTTTCATCAGTGATTATAGTTATAGCACATTTATCAACAACTGCATCGAATTCGTCTTTCATCATAGCGTACATAACTTCACCTATGTGTTTTAATTGGAATCCTTTTGCAACGTCATCTTTAGATATTCTTACCCAAGCTTGGTCTCTTTGTCCAACGTGCATTAAACCTTCAGTGTAGTTCATGAAGTAGTGGAATCTTCTTTCAAGAACTGGTTCGAAGTCAGTTTGCATTGCTCTACCAGCAACTTGAACGATTATTGCAAGAGGTAATCTTACAACACCATCTTTACAAGCTTCAGGATCTATTTCTGGTCCTATTACTTCTATCTTATGGTCTTCAACTTCACCTAAATCATAAGATTTAACTAATTCCCAAGCAGTAGTTTTATTTCCACCAAATTCGTAAGCCATTTCAGCTTTTCTGATTCTTTCACCTTCGAATGAAGCTGCGAATCCAACTGGAATTGGTATTTCAGTTATTTTTATTTTTATATGTCTAGCTTCTAATGAAGTATCAACAAATTTATCATAATCTCTTTGAGTTAATAAGTTACATGGAACTTCTGTAACAACTTGGTCAGTTATTACTGGGAATCCAAGAGCTATTGCACCAGCACCGCAAGCAACTATTAATTCACTAAGTGGTCCGAATGCATTAACAAATGCAGGAACTCTTTCTGCTGTATATGTTAATAATGCATTTAAGTCACCTGGTTTAACAGCACCGAATATTAAAGCAGCTCTTATAGCAACAGAAACAACGTGGATAACTGAAGTTACATCATATCCTAGAGCGATAACACGAAGGTCTACACCCATTTTAACATCTGCTTCTATAGCTTGGTCTATAACTTTACCAACTAAGAAAGTCATGATACCAGCAGCTTGATATTTTTTAACTATTTTTCCTAATGTTTCAGAGTCTGGGCATTCACCAAGAACAACTGCAACACCTGGGATATCTCCTGTAACAAGTGGAACACCTAGAGATCTGATTATAGGGTCAACTACGTGTCCTACACAAGGAGCTTCGTATGGAGCTTCACTATTTACGTATTTTATAGCTTCTATTATTTCTGCACAAACTGCAGTAGCTAAACCTGCATTTAAAGCTGTTTCTAATAATGGTTTTTCAACTATTAATGATTTAGCAACACCTAAAGCTGTTTCTAAATCTGCTAAAGTTGTAGCTTTTAATCCAGTTGCAGCATATATACATGGGATTGCATATGCAGTATCTGGGAATGCTACTGGTTGTTCTTTACCTTTTTCTGCTACTACAGCTGTTAAAGCTTGGCTTGCAGCTTCATATGCTTGGTTAGCACCTGTATAAATTATGTTATATAAATTCACTCTACTTCCCCCTTTAAATATATTCACAAGTCAAGCTTTTATAAAAGCTTGACCGAGAGTTTTATTTATTTATAATTTTTATTTGTATTCAAATCCTAATTCTTGTACTTCTAAGTATGAATCAGCGTATAAAGAAGCATTTCTTATGATATCGCAAGATTTTATAGCTTGCATCATTTCTTTATCTAATGGGTTGATTATACCAGATGAGAATCCATTAGCCATAGCCATAGCTATCCAGTTACTATCTAGTATTGGTCTTATATGTTTTGGACAACCATTAGATACATTTGATACACCACCTGTAGTTTTTAGACCCATTTCAGTCATTTCACGTATAGCAGCTAAAACGTCCATTTGTTTATCTTGCATACCTTTTATAACTAAGCAAAGTGGGTCAAAATACATATCAGTTTCTGGATCTAAACCAGCCATAGCACCAGCTTCTATTAATTCTGTACAATAAGCCATTGTTTCATCTTTATCTGCTGGTATACCTTCTTTAGCACATAATGCGATTATAGCTGCATCATATTCACCAGCTAATTCGATTAAGTGTTTTCTTCCACCGTTATCAGCAGAGTTTATAATTGGTTTACCATTAGTTCTATTGTAAACTTTAAGTCCAGCTTCTAAAGCATCTCTGTTAGCAGTATCTAAAGCAAGAGGTACATTATTTAATTCAGATTGTAATAATTGTACACCCCAAGTCATTATTTCAGCTCCATCTCTTTCTGCTGGTCCTATGTTGAAGTCTATAACATGAGCTCCTGCATCTAATTGTTCTATTGCTCTTTTTAATATTGGTTCAGGATCTCTTTCTGCTATAGCTTTTCTTATTGGTGGTGCTATACAGTGTATTCTTTCACCTATGATCATAAATTTTTCCATACTTATATCCCCCTTAGAATTTTTATATTATCCTAGAGGCTTAAGGAAAAACCTTAAGTCTCTATCTATAATTATCAATGTTTAAATTAAATTTAATAAGCTTTTTTATATTAATCAAATCATTACTAGCATATCTTAGTGATTAGCAGCATATTCTTTTAAGAATTTTGGAAGTTCCATAGATTCTAATGGTCCTACTATTACATTCCATCCTGGCATATTGTCAGCTACATCTGGTTTTATAACTGCTAATTTACCTGGTATAACTATATCTCTACAATCAGTATATTGTTCTATATTACATTCTTTAGCAAATGCGCCGATAACAGATCCACCGAATTTACCTGCAGACCAAGCAGTAAGAACTGAGTATCCACCAGCATCTGGTATCATTAACCAACAAGGTACTTTAGATGCTTCTATATCACCAGTGATTGTGAAGTAAGTTAACGCGAAGTCAACTGAACATAATACTGGAGAGTTTTTATCTGGGTTATTTAATGGATAAACTTTAGATTCAACTCTCATTGGTTTTTGAGGGTCAGTGAAGATGTTTTGTCTTAATGCATATAGTGGTAATGCTTTTGCATAAGTCATATCTTCTACAGCTAATATAGTTCCGTATTTAACTGTAAATACTGAAGATAAAGCTATTTCTAAGTTAGCATCTCCATTAGCTAATTTAGCTACGTTTACAAATGATGGATAACCAAAGCTTCTGTCTCCTTCTTTTAATGCTATTCTTCTAACTTGTACAGCATTTACATAAGTATCTTTTATAGTTTCTCCTGTTACATCGATTATTAATTCTTTGTAATCAGTAGCTTCTATAGCTTGAACTGTAGTATATAATTCTTCTAAGTTAGCACCTTGTACACCTAAAGCTAAACCATCAGCTTTAACTACATCTACCATAGCAGCAAAGTTATCTTTATTTGCTCCTATTACAACTGGTTTTAATCCAGCTAATGCAGCAACAGCTTCTTTAGCAACGTCTGCATCTGCAACTTCTAATACATATGCACATTCAACATCGCTATCTTTTATTTTGTTGATTATAGCTAAGAAGTTATCTTTATTGTCATTATATTTAACATAAGCGAATTCAGGTTTCATTATTTCGCCTATTCTTTCATAGTTAACAACTTTCATTCCTGCTATTTTAGCATCTACTGCAGCTTCATCCATACAGTCACAGAATTTAACAGCATATCTGTTTCTGTTTACTAAAGTTTTTTCATGTCTGAATAAAACAGTTTCTCCACCTAGTTCATATTCACTTTCTCCAGCACCAACTTTTAAAGTTTTCATTGGAGGTGCAGTAGCTGCAGCTAATTTAGCTAATGCTTCTGGAGCCATTTTTGGACAAGCAGAAACTTCTACAGCCCCACTTGCAACTTTCATAGAGAAAGCCATACAAGTTGGGAATCCACATTCCTTACAGTTTTTCTTTGGTGTTAATTTAAATATATCTAATGCTTTTAATGCCATTATTATTTCCCCCTAACCTTACAAATAATTATATTACGCTAAAGCGCTTATTAAACCTTTTATAGTTTTCATTGATTCTGGATGACGAAGTATTACTGCATTTGATCCACCTATGATTACACTTGCAGCTGTAGATACTTCCATACCTATTGTTCTAGCTTCGTTATTTCCCCATTCTGGTACGTCAGCTTCAGTAGCTATTGCTTCTTTAACATGACCAACTTCAAATGAAACTGGAGTTATTATTGGTATTTGTAATGCTTTATCATTTTGGTTGAAAGCTGCTAATCTAACTCTATCCATAGTAGATGCAACATATTCATAACCATAACCAACTGCTGAACAACCAACATTCATAACTATATTTTCTTGTTTAACGCCTAATTGAGTAAGTAATACATTCATTTGTTTAGCTAAGTTTATATCAACTGCAGATTCTGCAGCAACTTTTTGACCATAAGCCATACCAGCAGCAGCCCCAACTGCTTTGTAGTTTTCTTCTACAGCTGACATTACTAATATATTTTTTCCTTCTAATGCAGCAGAAACTTTATCAAATACTTTACCGTCTTTTTCTGCGTTACCACATCCAGCAACTACTAATGGTAAAGTTGTAGCTTCAGCAACAGCTTTTGCTACTTCTGCACATTCTTCTGGAGATTTATCAGCACCATCTGGAGATGCTCCATTTAATCTTAAGCATATGAAATCTGCTTCAGTGTTATCTTCAACATATTTAGCCCATTTAGCAGGATCTGCCCAAACGTCTCCATATATTTTAGAATAACAATCTATCCATTCTTCAGGTTGAACATCTGATATTTCTGCTCCAACAACTGGTGCATTTCCTGTTTCTCCATCAAAGCTATAGAAAGGTAAAACTTGTTCTCCTCCTAATTTTATAGCTTTATCTCCTGTACCTATTTCTACTACATTAACTGTTCCAGTAACTTTTTGAGTAGACATTTTAAATGCCATATCTTTTTCCCCCTTAAGCCTATTTTAATTTATAATGTGTGCCCCTTATACATTAAGGCAAGTCTAGGGTTTCTATTATTTTTTCTAGTGCTACCCTAGATTTTGAATCAGCAGGTAATTTTACTAGTGGTATACCTTCTGAGTCATATTCATATATTAATTCATCTGAGGGAACTACTCCAAATAAATTTAAGCCATATTTTTCAATCTCTTCCTTAACACCATTACTTAATTCTCCATTTGGAGCTTTGTTAACGATTAATCCGATTTTTCCAACGCTTAAATTCATTTCTTCTGCTAAATCTCTAATTCTTGCAACTGCTTGGATACTACGTTTTGCACAATCACTAACTAATATAAGAGTATCAACATGTTTAGTAAGTTTTCTACTTATATGTTCCATACCTGCTTCATTGTCAGTGATTACATAGTTGTAGTGATCAGAAATTTTTTGAACTTGTTGTTTTAATATTCCATTTACGAAACAATAGCAACCTTCCCCTTCTGATCTACCCATAACTAGCATATCGTATCCATCGCCTTCTTCTAAGATCATGCTTAATTGCCATTGTAGGAATTGAGCTTTAGTCATTCCCCCTGGAAATGAATCCCCATTTTTTTCAGTCATATTAGCAACTTCTCTAATATGTCCAATTGTTTCTGGCTCCTCTGTTCCTAATACTTCATATAAATTGCAGTTTGCATCTGCATCAACTACTAGAATAGGATCCTTTTTTTGTTTTACTAATGTGTCAATTAAAAGCCCTGTTAGACTAGTTTTACCAACTCCGCCTTTGCCGGCTACAGCAATGTTATAAGTCATCTTATGATATCCCCCTTGAATTAAGTGTTATCACAACAGAGCTTTTTTTCAAATTATGTCAAACTCTGTTCTCTCAAATTATTTTTTTGGTATAGCATGTACACATTCACCATGTATATCATGTATAGCTTCCATTAAGCCTTCTGATAAACTTGGATGAGCATGTATTACTTTACCTACATCTTTAGCTTTTAATCCTAAACCTACAGCTAAAGATAATTCTGTTAATAGGTCAGTTACATGAGGTCCAACTAAAGAAGCACCTATTATAGTGTCATTTTCGTCGGCCATTACTTTTATAAATCCTTGTAATTTACCTATTGCTTTTGCTTTACCTAAGCTTCTAAATTCGAATCTACCAACTTTATATGGAGTTCCATTAGCTTTTAATTCGTCTTCTGTTACACCAACACCTGATACTTCTGGTTCAGTATAAACACAGCTTGGTATAGCTTTATAGTTAACTGTTTCGCTGTTACCTTTAACAGCGTTTTCAGCTGCTACCATACCTTCAGCAGATGCAACGTGAGCAAGCATTGCTCCTGGTATTATATCTCCTATTGCGTATACACCTTCAACACTTGTTTCTAGGTATTCATTAACTTTTATAAATCCTCTTGGTGCCATTTCTATACCAAGTTCTTCAACACCAGAGTTAGCTAAGTTAGGTCTTCTACCTACGCAAAGTAATACCATTTCAGCTTCTATTGATTTTCCATTATTTAATTCTATTTTAACTGAATCGTCATTTACGATGTAGTTGTCTGCTCCTACACCTGTCATAACTTTGATTTTATCTTTTTTGAATTGTCTTGTTAAGCTTTTAGCTGCTTCTGAGTCCATTCTTCCTAGTATTTGTGGAGCCATTTCAACTATTGTTACTTTAGTTCCTATTGTAGCGAAGAATTGTCCTATTTCACTACCTATAACTCCTCCACCTACTATAATTAATGATTCGGGTTGTTTTGGTAAGCTTAAAACTTCATCAGAAGTTATTACATTCTTACCATTATAAGGCATGCCTGGGAATACAGTTGGGATAGATCCATTAGCTAATATTATTTTATCAGCTACAACTGTTTCTACAGTACCATCTGCTTTAGTAACTTCTATAGTATTTTTGTCTACTAATTTACCAAATCCATCTATTTTTTTAACTCCTCTTTTGTCAAATAAGAATTGGATTCCAGCTACTAATTCATCTGTTACTTTTTGTTTTCTTGCTATTATAGCATCAAAATTAGGTTTAACATCGCCTTCAACTTCTATACCGAAGTTTTTAGCTTCTTTCACAGTTCTAAAAACATCAGCAGAAGCTAATAAAGCTTTTGTTGGTATACAACCTACATTTAAACAAGTACCGCCTAATTTGTTTTTTTCAATTACAGTTACTTCAGCACCAAGCATAGCTGCTTTTAAAGCTGCTACATATCCTCCTGGGCCTCCTCCTATTACTGCTACTTTCATTTGTTATTTCCCCCATTTACCTTGTATGTTTTATAGTTTTATTATTTATTATTATTAAGGTCTATACTAGATATAATATATCTCTATCTATATTATAGCTAATATAGACCTATTTAGCTTGTTTTTCTGTTAAATTTTTACAATTTTTTTTTATATTTTTTCTCATACTATATAGAATTTCAAATTTCTATGTAATATTTTAAAAAATACCCCTTAAAAACCATTATTTTTAAAAAGATACATCCTATAAACCTGCAGCATCTAATATTAGTGGTACATTTTCTTCTGCACCTATAGCCATTATGTGAACACCATCGCAAAGATCTTCTTCTTTTAATTGTTTGATGAATTCACCAGCCATTTTTATACCTTCAGCAACATAGTTTCCTTTACCAGCAGCTTTTAATCTTTCGATTTGATCTTCCGGAACGAATATACCTGGAACGTTAGCAGTCATGAATCTTGCCATTCCTGGTGATTTAAGTGGAACTATACCAGCCATTACTTTACAGTCCATATCTCTAGTTAATTCTCTAAATTTTCTCATATGTTCTATATCATAAACAGCTTGAGTTTGGAAGAATTTAGCTCCAGCTTTTATTTTCTTTTCCATTTTTAATAATTGTACTTCTATTGGATCATATTCTGGAGTAACACAAGCTCCTAAGAAGAAGTCTGTTTTACCTTGTAATTCTAATCCTGCACTGTCTGTACCATTATTCATCATAGTTGCTGTTGATAATATACTAACAGCGTCTAAGTCGAATACTGGTTTAGCTTGTTTATGGTCACCTACACAGACATGGTCCCCTGTTAAAGCTAATAAGTTATCTATTCCAAAGAATCCTGCAGAAAGCATTTCACTTTCTATAGCTATTCTATTTCTATCTCTACCTGTCATTTGTATAACTGGTTCTAATCCTAAATCTTTTAACATTTTACATGTAGCAAGAGATGAAGTTCTCATTACAGCAGATTGGTTATCAGTAACGTTAGCTGCATGTACTCTACCAATGACTTTTTTAGCACATTCTGCTAAATGTGATAAATCAGTTCCTTTTGGAGGTGCCATTTCAGCAGTTATTGCAAATTCACCTTTTTCGAATGCTTCTCTTAACTTACTCATCTAAAAAATCCCCCTTTTATATAACCTTTGTTTTATGCTTCAGCTTCAGCTTTCTTTCCAATTTCATGTCTTCTTGGATTAAGTTGTCTAGAATAATCTTTTGGTGGTCTAACTTCTTTTAAGTTATCTAATTGACCTAATTCTTTAAGTCTTTCATAGATTAATACCCATGCGCAGTCATTTTCAGGACTAACTTCGCATTTACCATTTTTAGCTCCACCACAAGCACCATTTACTAAACCTTTAGCACACATAGTTACTGGGCATATACCTCCAGTCCATCCTAATTCACATTCTCCACAAGCTTTACAAGCTTCTGAGAATTTTCCGACTCTTTCAACTTCCCCTATAAATAAAGTGTCGTTTGCTGGATAAACAGGTATATTTTGTTTTTTAACATTTTTCATTATTGTTTGAGTACCATCACCACATGCCATAGATATTACAGCATCTGCTTCTTTAAGAGCATCTTTAACAGCTTTCAATTCTTTTTTGCCTAATAGTAAGTTACAAGCAGTTGGTATTACTACAGACCCTGTAACTTCTATTCCATTTTCTGCTAAAGTTTCTGTTAATTCTGCTATTTCAGGTTCTCCACCTGTTTTACATGCAGTAGCACAGTCTCCACAACCTACTAAAACTACTTTTTTAGCACCTTTTAAGTAACCTAATAATTCTTCAATTGGTTTTTTTTCAGAAACTACCATACTATCTTTACCCCCAATTTATATTTTTATATATACTATTTATTATTTTGTTGTTTACAAGCTTTTATAACATGTTTAGCAAGAATTGAAGTAGTAACTGAACCAACACCTGCTGGAACTGGAGTTACCATAGATGCTTTTTCTACTACATCATCTGTATCAACGTCACCACAGATTCCGCCACCTTCTGGTTTAGCATTTATACCAACATCTATAACTACTGCACCTTCTTTAACGTAATCAGCTTTAACCATTCTAGCTCTACCAACACCTGCTACTAAAACATCTGCTTTAGCACAAACAGCTGGTAAATCTTTAGTTCTTGAATGGCAAATTGTAACTGTTGCATTTTCTGCTAATAACAACATTGCAGCTGGTTTACCAACAACCATAGATCTACCTAATACAACTACGTTAGCTCCATTTAGTGGTACATTATAGTGTTTTAATATTTCTACAACTGCTGTCGGTGTGCATGGTGGGAATCCTGATTTGTCACCTTCCATAAGTTTAGCAGTATTTAAAGGACTGAAACAGTCTACATCTTTTTCTGCTGCTATAACATTTTTTATAACTTCTTCATCTATTCCTTCTGGTAATGGTCTAAATGTTAATATACCATTTACTGATGCATCATTATTTAATTTTTCTAATGCTGCTATGTATTCGTCTTGAGTTGTTCCTTCTGGAAGTTCAGTAACTTCTGTTTGGATACCGATAGTTTCACATTTCTTTAAAGCACCTTTTTCATAAGAAAGATCATTAGGTTTAGCACCAACTCTTAATATTGCTAATTTGGGTTGAATTCCCTCTTTAACTAATGCTTCGCATTCTACTTTTAATTGATCGCTTAGCGCATCTCCAACTGGTTTACCTTTAATTATTTGTCCCATTTTTAAACGCCCCCTAATTTCTAAATTTTATTTGATTTATGTATTATTTTTATATACTATAATTATACACTCTTGTGGTAAGTATTGCATATAATTATAGATATTTGTTAAAATTATTAAAATTTAAGTATTCTTTTTCTAACTTTAAATAATTTTTTATCTTTATTTAATTTACATTATTTTTTTGAATTTTATCATTTATTTTTATCTTTGTATTTTATTCTACATTTCTTATATTAACTTTTATTTTGCACTAATACATTAATAACTTTTATATCAATATTTAATGCATTATCTCATTGCAGCTACTACTTTGTCATATACTGCATCACAAATTTCTACGCCTTCTTTAACTAATGCTTCACATTTTTCATCTAAAGCTTTAGCATATTCTTTATCTTTCATTAACTCTACATTTATTATTACATTAAGTTGAGCAGATAATATAGCTCCTCTTAGAGCTTGTACACCACAACCTACATCACTTATAGCAAGTCTTGAGCCTTTATCTACTAATTCTTCATGTAATTTTATACTTTCGTTGCAAAGTTCAACGATTTTTAAAGGAACTTCACATGCTAATTTTAAGCATCTTTCTAATTCTACTTCTTTAGCAGCTTTTTCTTCATCAGTATTAGCTGGTAAACCGTAAGCTTGAGAAAGCGGGAAAAATCCTTCAGCATCTTTATCAATCATTTCTAATAATTGATCTTGTAATGTTTTAGCTTTTCCTAATATAGCTTGTATATCTTCTTCATATTGTGCATATTTTTTCTTTCCTGTTGTTAAGTTGCAAACCATACTACCTAAAGCCATTCCTATAGCTCCAACTAGTGCAGCTGCTCCACCACCACCTGGTACTGGGGCTTTAGATGCTAATACATCTACAAAACCTATACAACTTTTTTCAGCTATTTTTTCCATTTATATATCTCCTTTTAATCTTAGGTTTTATCGAGAATAGTGTGCATTAGCACACTATTCTCTTGATTAAATCCTTTTGTCGCTATGTATAAATATTATAATACATTTACACACTGATATATATATTAAATTAATGTCTAGAATAATCCAGATATTACTCCGTTTTCATCAACGTCGATTTTTTCTGCTGCTGGAACTTTTGGAAGTCCTGGCATTTTCATTATTTCACCAGTTAATGCAACTACGAATCCTGCACCTGCAGATATTGTAACTTGTCTAACTGTTATTCTAAATCCAGTTGGTCTACCTAATTTAGTTTGGTCGTCAGTTAATGAATATTGAGTTTTAGCCATACAAACAGGAACTTTACCAAATCCTATTCTTTCTAAGTTAGCTAATTCTTTTTCTGCTTCTGGAGTATAATCTACACCGTCAGCTCCATATATCTTAGTTGCTATTGCATTTATTTTTTCTTTTAATGAATAATCATCTGGGTAGCAGAATTGGAAGTCATTTGGTTCGTCACATAATCTTATAACTTCTTTAGCTAATTCTATACCACCTTCGCCACCTTTAGCCCATACTTGAGATAAAGCAACGTTAACACCTAATTCTTGGCATTTCTTTCTAACTAATTCAACTTCAGCTTCTGTATCAGTTGGGAATTCGTTTATAGCAACTACTGCTGGTAATTTATAAACTTGAGTTATGTTTTCAACGTGTTTTAATAGGTTTGGTATACCTTTTTCTAACGCTTCTAAGTTTTCTTCGTTTAAGTCAGCTTTAGCTACGCCACCATTGTATTTTAATGCTCTAACTGTTGCAACTATTATAACTGCATCAGGTTTTAAGTTAGCCATTCTACATTTAATGTCTAAGAATTTTTCAGCACCTAAGTCAGCACCGAATCCACCTTCAGTTACTACATAGTCTGCAAAGTGCATAGCCATTCTTGTTGCTATAACTGAGTTACAACCATGTGCTATATTAGCGAATGGTCCACCATGAACGAATGCTGGAGTTCCTTCTAATGTTTGTACTAAGTTTGGTTTTAATGCATCTTTTAATAATGCTGCCATTGCTCCGTTAGCGTTTAATTGTTTAGCTGTTATTGGTTCACCTTCATAGCTGTATCCAACTATTATTCTACCTAATCTTACTTTTAAGTCAGCTATATCATCAGCTAAGCAGAATGCTGCCATTATTTCTGATGCAACTGTTATGTCGAATCCATCTTGTCTTACAGCTCCATCACCTTTTTTACCTAAACCATCAACGATATTTCTTAATTGTCTATCGTTCATGTCTACGCATCTTCTCCAAGTTATTCTCTTAGGATCTATTCTAAGTTCATTTCCTTGGTGTATATGGTTGTCTACCATTGCAGCTAGTAAGTTGTTTGCAGCTCCTATTGCATGGAAGTCACCTGTAAAGTGTAAGTTTATATCTTCCATAGGAACAACTTGTGCATATCCTCCACCTGCTGCTCCACCTTTAACACCGAATACTGGTCCTAAAGAAGGTTCTCTTAATGCAACTAATACGTTTTTACCTAATTTTTGTAAACCGTCAGCTACACCTATAGTAGTAGTAGTTTTTCCTTCTCCTGCTGGAGTTGGGTTGATAGCTGTAGTTAATATTAATTTAGCTTTTTTTCCACCATTATCTTTTTTAAGTAGGTTGTAGTCAACTTTAGCTTTATATTTACCATATAACTCTAAGTCATCTTCTGTTAATCCTAATTTTTTCGCAATTTCTCTTATATCTTGAGGTTTAGCTTCTTGAGCTATTTCAATGTCTGATTTGAATCCCATAATAAACATCCTCCCACAATTTGAATTTTTAAAATAAATACGTTTTAAATAAATAGTTTGCAGGTCTAAAATATATTATATTTCGACTTGTTATTATAAATTTATTATAGCCCAATAAATACCAAATATATGTTGTTTTTCCAACAAAACGTTATTTTTTTAACGTTTTTTTTTGCACTTTGTATATTTTTCAACATACTCGAGATATCTATTATAACTATAACTTTATTTATAATAATAACATTTATTTTATATATATCTATATACCCTATCAATATCATTATATAATTATTTTAAAAAGTTTTTAGAAATTTTTTAGAAAAGTGTATAAGATTTTTTTTCCTGCCAATAATATAAATGTATTCCTCATAATATTCCCCCAATATTATAAATACGTAAAAGAGGGCAGTCTAGATAATTCTGGATTGTCTTCTTTTTTTGCAAAAAAATAAGATTATTCTTTTCGTAGCAAATAATCTTATCTAAATAAATATAAATAAACTATGTAATTAAATTATAGTACTAAAAATTTATTTTTCCCACAATTTTATAAAATTTAATGTTTTTGTAACAATTATTAATTATGGATAAATATAATTATTTACATAAAAAAACAGCTCCTAATATATAGGAGCTGTTCTTTCATCACTTTAAAGGGCTATTTTGTTAACCTAAATTAACTACTTAAATAATAGTAACATATTTTGTAAAGATTATCAATATAATTTGATATTAATTATCATTTTTTATTAATATTTTTTATTTCAAGATATAGATATCCATTTTCATTTTCTAATACTTTGTCAAATCCTCTTCGTATATTACAAGTCTTAGTCTTCTATAAAATAATAAAAATCATCACAACCTGATTCAGCAAAATCATATAATACATTCTGTTCAAAACACATAGCATCATCAAAGTTAAGATAATCTTTATAATTAGCAATCAACAATTTATTTATATAGTCTCTATCTCTTTTAGAATAAGTTCCTACATATAGCTTATCTTCCATAACGTAATAAATCGCCTTTAAATCATTATTTATTACATATACATTTTGTTTTACATGATTATTATTAAAGTTAAATCTAGTAAAGAATATACCTTCATCTAAATTACTTCTCATCATAAAAGGATTATCTCTATAGAACTTATCTGCAAATTCATCACATTGTTTTAAATCATAAATATCTACAAACTCATTTTTAGATATTTCATCAAATACTTGGAAATCGTAAAGAGGTTGTTTATCGGTAACAAATATAGATTTAACTTTATATCCATCCTCTTCCTTATCTATATTAAATGCAATTTTGCAAGTATAATAACCATCACTGTCCTCATAAATTGGCTTACTTATGTATTTTCCACTACCTTTTTCATAAACTGTATTTTTAAGAAGAGTTCCGTTTATATTGGTAATATGCATATATGCAGTTTCTTGATTTTCACAGAAATATCTAAGAGCTTCTCTATCCCAAGCTATAAACCTCATAGTCATAAAGTTTATAAATTCTACTTCATCAGTCACTTTTCTACATAAGATAGGAAACATTTCTTCCATAGTTACTTCTGTTTCATAGTTTTCTATTATATTCATATAGTATTCTTGACCTTCTGGAAGTGGCTTTTCATATTCTATATTTTTACGTCCAAAATATTGGATTAAAAATAAGGCTCTATCCTCAGATATAAATATTCTATTTTCTCCTAATCCCCCCATTAGTCTCTCTTCTTCCATATATGCTTCTTCTTTTGTAGGGTTTTCTAATCTAACATAATCACAAAATCCTAATCCCTCACAATCTAGAAGATAGTATTCAAATACTTCATTTTCATCATCTCTATATTTTGTAACAAGTCCCATACTTCCCATAAGTCTAGATCTTGTTATCTTTGCATATTCGAAATTCATACGTTCTCCTCTCTAATTTTCATTTTAAAAAATCTTTATCTTTCATTATTAGTATTATTTTTAA
>CAMEPL010000028.1 GCA_945931665.1 uncultured Clostridium sp.
GTTTATTTATTTTATTTCATCTTGTATACCTGGTATTATAGGTAATTTATCAAATCCAACTTGCAATTCTTCATCTGTAGGTATATAATCTGTCATATTACCTTCTATATAAGCATTATATCCCTTCATATCAAAATATCCTGTTCCAGTTAATCCAAATAATATTGTTTTTTCTTCTCCACTTTCTTTACATTTTAATGCCTCATCTATCGCAACTCTAATTGCATGTGATGATTCTGGTGCTGGAAGTATTGTCTCAACTTTTGCAAATAATGTAGCTGCTTCAAATACCTTAGTTTGTTCAACTGCTACAGCTTCCATATATCCATCGTGATATAACTTTGATAATATTGGACTCATACCATGATATCTAAGTCCTCCTGCATGATTTTTAGATGGTGTAAATTCACAACCTAAAGTATACATTTTTGCCATAGGAGTTATCTTTCCTGTATCACAAAAATCATATGCATATTTACCTCTTGTCAATGATGGGCAAGATGCCGGTTCTACTGCAACTATTCTTGGGTTTGCTTTTCCTAATAATTTATCTTGCATATATGGTGCTATAAGTCCTCCTAAGTTAGAACCTCCACCTGCACAACCGATTACTATGTCTGGATATTCTTCTAGTTTATCCATAGCAGCTTTTGCTTCTAATCCTATTATTGATTGATGAAGCAATACTTGGTTTAAAACAGAACCTAAAACATATCTATATCCTTCTGTACTTACTGCGACTTCAACAGCTTCTGATATAGCAGTTCCTAAAGACCCAGGATCATCAGGATTTTTTTCTAGTATTTTTCTACCTGCATTAGTTGTATTACTTGGAGATGCAGTCACATTTGCTCCAAATACTTTCATTATATTTTTTCTGTCAGGTTTTTGTTCATAAGATACCTTAACCATATATACATTAAGTGGTAATCCATAGTAAGAACAAGCTTCTGACAATGCAGTTCCCCATTGTCCTGCTCCAGTTTCAGTAGTTACACCTTTTAGTCCTTCTTTTTTAGCATAATATGCTTGTGCTATTGCTGAGTTTAATTTGTGGCTTCCCGAAGTATTATTTCCTTCAAATTTATAATATATTTTGGCAGGTGTTCCTAAAGCTTTTTCCAAATTATAAGCTCTACAAAGTGGTGATGGTCTATATATCTTATACATTTCTCTGACTTCATCAGGAATATCTACATATCTAGTTTTATCATCCATTTCTTGATGAGCTAATTCCTTACAGAATACTGGATATAAATCTTCTTCAACTGCTGGTTTCATAGTAGCAGGGTTTATCATTGGTTCTGGTAATTCCTTCATATCAGCTCTTAGGTTATACCATTGTTTTGGTATTTCCTCTTCACTTAAATATAATCTGTATGGCGCTTTCTTCATTTTCTTCTACCTCCTAAATACTCTTTATTTGTTTTGCAATAAAAAAAGACTTCTATCCCTAATTGGGACAAAAGTCATATCTTCTGCGGTACCACCCTAATTGGTCATAAGACCCACTCATCTCATATACTAACATATATGCTCCTGTGATAACGGATGGAGTTCCCGTCAGATACTACTAAGACTACACTTTTCATTCTGCCCTCGTAAGTCCATTCAATACAAATTATTTATTGTGATTCCACCATCCACAACTCTCTATAAAATAAATATTATATTTACTACTCTTACTCATCGGTTTGATTATTATAGTTTAAATTATATTTCTCTTATCTTTATATGTCAATCTTTTCCATATAATTTATTAATTATAAATTAATCACTATATAAATGATTTATAATTAATAACAGGGGGTGTATTTAAATGGATATACAAAATATGTGCTCAGATATAAAAGATTGGATTGTAAAAGTTAGACGTAACTTACACAAAACACCTGAATTAGGATTAAAAGAATTTGAGACAAAAAATAAAATAAAAAAATACTTAGATGAAATAGGAATTGATTATATAGAATACCAAAATACTACTGCAATAGTAGCACAAATAAATAATAACTTTGAAAAAACAGTGGCATTAAGAGCTGATATAGATGGACTTCCTATTAGCGAAGATTTAGATTTAGAATATAAATCACAAAATCCTGGTATTATGCATGCTTGCGGCCATGATGCACATACTGCAATATTATTAGGTGCTTGTAAAGTGCTATTTGAAAATAAAAATTTACTAAAAGTTAATGTGAAATTCTTCTTCCAACCTGGCGAAGAAATCGGTGCAGGTAAATATATGATTGAAGAAGGTTGTCTAGAAAATCCAAAAGTTGATATGATATTTGGACTTCATGTTGGTTCTCATATAAAAACCGGATATATAGAAATTAAACAAGGTACTGCTGGAGCTTCTACAGACAGATTAATTCTAAAAGTATTAGGTAAAAATGGACATGGAGCCTACCCTCATGAAGGAATTGATGCTATAGTTATTGCATCTTATTTGGTAACTGCTCTTCAAAGTATTATAAGTAGAAATATAGACCCTACTGATTCAGTAGTAATATCTTTTGGCAAAATAGAAGGTGGTCATAAAGGCAATATTATATGCGATGAAGTAAAGTTAACTGGTACGCTTAGAACTTTAAATGAAAATACTAGACATCTTGTAAAAGAAAAAATCAAAGCAATGTGTGAAAATATAAGCATAGGATTTGGAGGTAAAATTGACCTCGAAATAATCCCTGGCATTCCAAGCTTAGTCAATAATTCAGACTTAGTAGATTTAGTTGTAAAAAATACTTCTGAATTACTTAGTCCTGATAAAGTCCTAAAAAAAGAAAAATCACCGCTTGGAGCTGAAGACTTCGCTTGGTTTTTACAAAAGGTTCCTGGTGTCTTTTTCAACTTAGGATGCGGTAATGAAGAAAAAAATACAACTTACCCTATCCATAACTCAAAGTTTAATATAGATGAAGATTGTCTTTTAATTGGAACTATGATTCATGTAAATAATGTATTATCTCTAAGCTAAATAATTTAATTGCTATTTAATCTATTCAATGATATCATTATCAAAAATAGATAATATAAGGAGAAATATATGAAAAAGCTATCGATTATAATACTAGTAATAATTACTTTATTCACTTTTGGATGTAAGAAAAATGATACTTCTGACAATATGGTAAAATTAAATAAAGTGGATGTTTCAGCACTTAACAACACACAAATTAAAAACTTCTTGAGAGACGCATCATCAGAAGAAGGTATTTACAAAATAGAGACTAAATCAAATACATATATATTTTTTAATGGGATAAAAAATGAATTTACAGATATAAACTGTAACATAGATAACAATACTTTAAATATAGAAGCTAATAAAAAGAATTTATCATCTGATAATTCTCCATCACAAAAGTTATATGTTATATATCAAAAGAACACAACTGTCTCAAATGATAAAACAGTTTTCTTTGATACTATAAAGCTTACCGTAGATGGCAAAGAATCTAGCTTTAAAAATGTATTTGTAATAAATTAATAAGTTTATTACATTGTCATTTAGGATATAAACATACAGTCAAGTTATTTATATGTATAAATAATAGTATTTTAAATATAAAAACGAGCTTAAAAGTTTAAATTCTAAACTGATAAGCTCATTTTATTTTGTTTAAATCCTTGAATTTTATTGTAATTTATATATAGTATAATTTTTATCTTAATACCAATGTAATTTCCATTTTCCACTTAAATATCTCCATACAAAGAATATACTTCTAACAACCCAGTCAATAGTCATTGCTACCCATACACCTAATACACCAAGTCCCATATATTTTCCTATAATATAGCTAAATCCTATTCTAAAAATCCACATTGAGAATATGCACACTATCATACAAAACTTAACATCATTAGAAGCTCTAAGTGTATTTGCAATCATAAATGATAATGGCCAAATAAGCATTGCCATAACACCATGATAAATGATTATTTCTTTAGTCATTTGAGCAGTTCCTGCAGATAAATTATATATATCTAAAATTAAATTTAAGCTTAAAAAAATAATTATATTTGTAAGTATTATTCCAATATAACTAAATTTCATCATTTTCTTAGTATAATATCTTGTTTGGTATTCATCATCTGCTCCAACACATTGTGATACTACTGCAAGGTCTGCTTGACCCATAGCCATTCCGGGTACAATTTGAAATAGTGCAAGGCAGTTACTAACAGCATTTGCAGCTATTGCAGCTGTACCAAAACTTGCAACTAAATTTAATACAACTATTTTGCCAAGTTGGAACATACTATTTTCAAGCCCATTTGGAATACCAATATATAAGATTCTCTTTATCAAGCTTTTATTAAATTTAAAACACATTTTTTCTGATATATGAATTTGTAAGTCTTGATTTCTTATAAGATAAAATGCTATTACGGCTGCTAAATATCTTGAAAATACTGTTGGAATTGCAGCACCTACAACACCCATTTTAAGTCCATATATTAAAATTGCATTTCCTACAAAATTAACAGTATTCATAAGAATTGAGATTTTCATAGTTACATTTGAATTTCCCATAGCTCTAAATAAAGCTGCTGCTCCATTATAAATAGCTATTGCTGGAATTGATAAAAATACTATTAATAAATATATATTTGCAAATCCCATAACATCTGCTTCTAATTTTCCAAATACCTTATATAATATAAAATATTTTAAAAGATATCCCAAAAACATAATGCCAATAGAACTTACTAATAAAAATAACATTAATTGATCTGATGCTTCACACGATTTTTTTTCATTCTTTTGCCCTAAAAATTGGCCTGCAACAACAGCTCCACCAGTACCCAGTGCTATAAAAACTTGTGTTATTAATACCATAATTGTATCAACTAAAGATACGGCTGATACTGCTGCTTCCCCTACGCTTGCGACCATAATTGAATCGACTAAACCAACAACTATTAAAAGCAATTGTTCTACAATCAATGGCCCTATCAATTTTTTTAAGTCTGCATTAGAAAATAAATAATTGACCTTACTATGACTTACCTCCACTCAAACCCCTTCTTTCATAGAAATAGATATATTTTTACTCTCTATAAATATTAATTTTTAATATTTTAAATAGTAAAGAGTAGCTAAAAATGCACTCTACATCAATAACTACTCTCTTATTAATTATATACCTATTGGTATTTAGTTACAACTTTTCTTATAAAGTTGCTTTTAAAGCTTGGTCTATATCCCAAAGTAAGTCATTTATATCTTCTATACCTACAGACATTCTTATCATATCAGGTCTAACCCCTGCCGCTTTTTGTTCTTCTTCATTAAGCTGAGCATGTGTAGTACTTGCAGGATGTATAACTAATGATTTTGCATCAGCTACATTTGCAAGATGAGAGAATATTTGAAGACTTTCTATGAATTTCTTTCCAGCTTCAAGTCCTCCTTTTATACCAAATGTAAATATTGAACCTGCTCCTTTTGGTAAGTATTTTTGACCTAATTCATAATATTTATTTTCTTTAAGTCCTGGATAGTTAACCCATGCAACTTGTGGATGGTTATTTAAAAACTCAGTTATAGCTTTTGTGTTGCTTATATGTCTTTCTATTCTAAGTGACATAGTTTCAAGTCCTTGTAATAACATAAATGCATTAAATGGACTTAAACAAGCTCCAGAATCTCTTAACCATTGAACTTTTAATTTAGTTGCATAAGCTGCTGCCCCTACATCTTTTGCATAGTTAAGTCCATTATAAGACATATCTGGCTCTGTTAAACAAGGGAATTTTCCACTACCTATCCAGTCGAAGTTCCCGCTATCTACAACAACTCCACCTAAAGTAGTTCCGTGTCCACCTATAAACTTAGTTGCTGAATGAACTACTATATCTACTCCATGTTCGAATACTTTTATTAAATAAGGAGTTCCAAAAGTATTGTCTAGCATAAATGGTATTTTATTTTCATGAGCAATATCTGCTATAGCTTCTATATCTATTAAGTTTATTCCTGGATTTCCTATTGTTTCAGCATAAACAAGTCTAGTATTTTCGTTTATTGCTGCTCTAAAACTTTCTGGATTATCTGGGTCTACAAAGTGAACTTTTATACCGAATTTAGGAAGCATGTTTGAAAGTAAATTATATGTACCTCCATATAGAGTTGGTGCTGCTACTATTTCATCCCCTGATTTTATTATATTAAGTATAGCTGCATTTATAGCTCCCATTCCTGAAGAAAATGCTACTGCACCTACTCCACCTTCAAGTAATGCCATTCTATCTTCGAATACTTGAACTGTTGGATTTGATATTCTTGAATATATATGCCCCTCTTGTTTTAATGCAAATAAATCAGCTCCATATTGAACACTATCAAAACAGTATGATGTTGTTTGATATATTGGAACTGCTCTAGAGCCTGTCGCCGAATCTGGTTCTTGTCCCCCATGAATTTGTAATGTACTAAAACCTAGTTTTCTTTCTGTCATGTTATCCCTCCAAATATATTATTGTTAAATACAAGTAAAAAAGCTCTTTTACCTTGCGATAAAAGAGCTTTATTTCTCATTCTCTCTTATCTTTCTTATGTAAAACATAAGTAGGACTTAGCACCTATCTAATATAGGTTGCTGGACTTCTCAGGGCCTATTCCCTCCATCTCTCTTGATAAGAATTTATTTAGTTAATATTGATATTTATAATTATATACCTAAAGTATATTTTAAACAACAAAATTTTACATATTTTTCTAATTAATTATTTCTTTTCAGCTACTCTAAGTTTTGCACTTCTTGAACGAGGATTTACTTCAACTTCTTCTTTACTTGGAAGTATTGGCTTTCTAGTTATAACTTTAACTTCAGAAACTTTATCACATTGACAAATTGGAAGTTCTGGTGGACAAACACAGCTAAGTGATAATTCTTTAAATTCATTTTTAACTATTCTATCTTCTAAAGAGTGGAATGTAATTATACATATTCTTCCGCCTTTATTCATCATAGAAACTGCATCATCTATCATTTTATTTATAACACCAAGCTCATTATTTACTTCTATACGTATAGCTTGGAATGTTCTTTTTGCTGGATGTGGTCCATCTATTCTAGCTTTTTTAGGGATAGCTCTTTTAATTATATCTACTAGTTCACCTGTTTTTTCTATTGGTTTTTCGTCTCTAGCTTCAACTATAAATTTAGCTATTCTCTTAGCCCAGTTATCTTCACCATAATCTTTTATTATTTTTGCAAGTTGTTCTTCTGAATAAGTATTTACTACATCATATGCAGAAAATGGCTTTCTAACATCCATTCTCATATCTAGTGGAGCATCGTGCATATATGAGAATCCTCTATCAGCTTCGTCTAATTGATGAGAAGAAACACCTAAGTCCGCTAAAACACCATCTATTTTATATACACCTATTTTTTCTAACTCTTCTTTTATATTTGAAAAATTACTGTGAATAAATCTAACTCTATCTGAGTACTCTGCTAATCTCTCTTTTGCTGTAGCTATAGCATTTTTATCTTGATCGAAACCTATAAAAAGTCCATCTTTTGAAAGTCTTTTTACGATTTCTTTTGAGTGACCTGCACCACCCATAGTACAATCAACATACACACCGTCTTCTTTTATATTTAAATTTTCTATACATTCATCTAAAAGTACAGATACGTGATGGAATTCCATAAAAATTCACTTCCTTTCTGTAAAATCTCTAACTGTCAACTTTTTTATTTTAATATTATCTATTAGCTCTTTTCGCTAATACATAATTTAGTACAACACCTACAATTATAAATACTAAACTTATAACTTGTGCCATTCTCAGTGGTCCTAGCATAAGTGAATCTGTTCTAAGACCTTCTATAAAAAATCTACCTATAGAATATAATATCAAATAATTAGCTAGGATTTGTCCTTCATATTTTTGTTTTTTTCTAAATATCATTAAAAATATAAATACTCCTAAATCCCATATAGATTCATATAAAAATGTAGGATGTACTTTAACACCATCAACCATTATCCCCCATGGTAAATTTGTCGGTCCCCCATGAGCTTCTTGATTTAGGTAATTTCCCCATCTCCCAATTGCTTGAGCTAATGGTATACCTATTACAACACAGTCCGCCAATTTAAAGAAGTTTAATTTTTTAACTTTGGCATATACAAATCCAGCTAAAACTCCTCCTATTAGAGCTCCATGAATTGCTAGACCACCGCCCCTAAAGTTTAAAATCTCCGATATATTTCCTGAATAATAAGACCAGTTAAAGATTACATAATAAGCTCTAGCCCCTATAAGTCCACAAGGGATTGCTATCATTGCTAAATTTAATATATCATCTTCCTCTATATCAAGTCTTTTTGCTTCTCTTAATGCAATATAAACACCTAGGACCATTCCTATTGCCATTAAAATGCCATACCACATTATGTCTACACCAAACAGTGTAAATGCAACTCTATCCATATAAACACCTCTTATCTTCTAAATATTCTACTAAATAAACTTACTTTTGATATTGGTTTCTCAAGTGGCTCTTCTACAACAATCTCTTTATTGTCTAAGATACATTGAGCATTATTTATAAATAGATTTTCTGCCATAGATTTTGAGTATTTTTTTTCAACATATTCATATGCATCTCTCAATAATGGACGTCTTCTTGTATCACTATGAGCATCTGTAGCAACTAAATGCACCATATTTCTACTAATTAAAAGATCACATGTTTTTTGGAATTGTTTACCTTGTTTTCCTATAAGACTAGAGCTATTTATTTGAATAATTGCACCTGTTTTTATGCAATCATAAATTATTTCTGGGTCATCATGAATTTTTATATATCTCTCCACATGTGCCAAAACGGGAATAAATCCTTGTTGTTTTAATTCATAAACAATATTGCATAAATTATTAGGAAAATTATTAGGCGGAAACTCTATTAATATATATTTACTATCATTTAAACAATAAAAGTCTAATTCTGAAATTTTATCTATTAAATCATATGTAAAATAAATCTCATTTCCAATATATAATTCAATATCTATTTTATTTTCTTTTAATTCCTTTTTAAATTCTTCGTAAATCTTTTTTAACTCTTGACCTTTTGCATATTTGAACTCAGGATGATAATGAGGAGTTGCAATAATTTTATTGATTCCTTGCTCCTTAGCTATCTTCGCCATATTTATAGCTTCCTGCATACATTCAGCTCCATCATCAACCTCTGGTAGTATGTGACAATGCACATCTATCATAAAAAATCCCCCCTTTTTTAAGTAAGCTATCTGAATACAAATGCTATTATATCAGTTTATAGCTTAAAAATAAATATTTCCTATACATTATAAATAAAAAACAAAAGTTGCAAGAAGATATTCCTCACAACTTTTATTTTTTAATATCTGTAATTTATATTGTAATTTTTAGTAAGTAATCTTCTATATTTAGTTATTTGATTCTTCAATAGGTTCTACAATAGATATTACGCAGTTATCTTCTCTAAAATGTTCTTCTAGTCTTTGTTGTACTTCTTCAAATGTAACTTCTTTTATTACTTCTACATAATCTAATAAGTTTATATCTTTAAATTTATAGAAGATAAAGTTATTTGCTATAAAAGTTAAAGAATCGAAGTATTTAATAAAATTACCGATAGAAGATTTTTTCACTCTTTCAAAAGTCTCTCTATCTAATCCTTCTTTTTTATACATATCTAGATACTCGAAAATAACTTTCTTTACTTGTTTTGGATCTTTTGACTCACCGCCAACTGTCGTGAATGCATAATCAATTTGTGAAGTAAATCCTGCTCCAAAACTTCTATTTATAAGACCTCTCATATATAAATTTTCGTAAATTTCGCTACCACGTCTAAATAACATCTCATTTAATATATCTGTTATAACTTCGTATTTAAGTAGTTCTCTTCCCTTTATATTCACTTTATCATCTTTAAATCCTATATTAAATATAGGTATTGAGATAGGAGCTTGTGTTATTATTTCTTTTTGTTTAACTGTAGTTGGCTCCTCTGGATAGATTCTTGTTATCTCCTCTTCCATTTTTGCCATATCGTATTTATTTGCTTGTTTTACTTTATCAAATAATTCATCTGCCTCTAAATCACCAATTACAAATAAAGCCATATTTCCTGGATTGTAGAATGTGTTGTAACATTTATAAAGTTCTTCTTTTGTTATTTTATAAATACTGTCCACTGTACCGGCAATATCTACTCTAACTGGATGATTTACATACATAGCTTTTATTGCATTAAATGATACATTCCAGCCTGGATCATCATCATACATTTTTATTTCTTGGGCAATTATTCCCTTTTCCTTTTCTACATTTTCATCTGTGAAATGAGGTGTCTGTACATAATCAAATAAATGATCTAAACAGTCATAAAAATTCTCTGTTGTTGTAAATAAATATGCTGTTGTTGTAAAGTTTGTAAATGCATTAGCATTAGCCCCCCATTTTGAGAATTTCTCAAATGCATCTGTTTCATCTGGCTGTTCAAACATTTTATGTTCTAAGAAATGTGCAATACCTTCATTTACTCTAATTGGTTTGCTCTCTCCTATAGGAACAAATTCTAAGTCATTTGAACCGTAATTAGTAGCTAAAACAGCATACTTTTTAGTAAATCCTTTTTTAGGCATAAAGTACACATCTAATCCATTTTCTAATTTTTCATAATATAATTCTTCTTTTAACAATTCGTTGACTATCTTTTCCATTATGCCCTCCCTATTTACTTAAGAAGTATATAGTATCTAATTGAATATCTTTAACAGCATCTACTATATCTTCCTTTGTAGATTTATTTATCATATTTTTTATATCATCTAAGTCACTTTTATTTTTTGCTATTGATTGTGAGAAATAAAAATCTGAAATTCTTCCTATTTCGTCATTTAAAGAATTTAAAGAATTTATAAATCCAATTTTAGCATTTGAAATTTCTGTTTCTGTTATATCTCCGTCTTTTAATTTTTGGACTTGCTCTTTTACTAATTCAACAGTTCTTTCATAATTTTGTGCTTCTATTCCAGAGCAAATCATCATTGTAGATTTACTTTTTTGTATTGTAGAGTAAATAGTATAACAAAGACTTTCTTTTTCTCTTACATTTACAAATAGTTTACTATCAGCTCCACCACCTAATATTCTAGAACCTAGAAGAAGGCTATAGTATCTCTCTTCGTCAAGGTAATCAACATTGCATCTATAACCCATAACTAATTTACCTTGTGCTATATCCATAGTTTCTTTTACTTCTTTTACTTCATCTACTTCTTTGTAGAATTCTTCTTTTGGTACGTCGATTATATCTCCTCTATCAAATGTGAATCTTTCTTTTATTAACTCTATTACTTCTGATTCTTCAAATTCACCCTCAATTATTATTTCTATTGGAGAAGTTTTTAATATATTTTTATAATGTTCGTATAAGTTTACCCTGTTTATACCGTCTAAATCTTCGATATATCCCTTACCACTTATAGCATAAGGTTCTCCTTCAAACATAATTTCATTAGCTCTTTTCATTGCATAGCTACCTTTGTCGTTGATTATTCCCATTATAGAATCTTTCAGTATTTCTTTTTCTATTTTTAGGTACTCTTCGTTAAATCCACCATCTACTATCAGAGGATTATTTATAATTTCATTTAAAAGATCTATGCAACCTCCTAGTATTTTTTCATCTAAATATTTTTCATTTACACCTAATATACTAAATCCTAAAACTTGATGCTCTCCTCGTTTTGATGTTCCTGCATTCAAGTATGAACCGTATAACTCTTCTTCTCTATTTGTCAATTGACCAAGTGTCTTATATTTATTGCAACCACTTTTTAAAATGCCTGGAAGTAGAGCATTTTTTGTAACTTCATCTCTATTTAATTCTCTAAGTATATATACACTTACTAAATTTGTCTTGAACTTACTTTCTGGAATTAATGTAAGCTTAACATTTTTCCCTATTTCTAATGTCTTTAAATTTTTCATTTACTAGCTCCTTTTCCTTATTTTAACTATCCTATATAATAATACCTTATCTTCATCATATTTGCTATTTTATTTAATCATTCTTTTATATTATCTCTTTATTTTTACTATTATATACAAAAGTCAAATTGTTTACATATATCGTGGTTATGATGTATAATACAATATGTATGTCTAAAATTATTGAGAAAAATAATTAATTTTTATATAAAAGAGAGGAAGATCATAATGAAATTAGGAATAGTTGGTTTACCAAACGTAGGTAAAAGTACATTATTTAATGCTATAACTCAAGCTGGAGCAGAATCAGCAAACTACCCATTCTGTACAATAGAACCAAATGTAGGTGTTGTTGCAGTTCCAGACGAAAGATTAAACGTATTAAAGGAATTAAACAATGCTAAAAAAATAGTTCCAACTGCTATAGAATTCTGCGATATCGCAGGTCTTGTTAGAGGAGCTTCAAAAGGTGAAGGTCTTGGAAACAAATTCTTATCTCACATAAGAGAAGTTGATGCTATAGTTCACGTTGTTAGATGTTTCGAAGATTCAAACGTTGTTCACGTTGATGGTTCAGTTGACCCAATAAGAGATATAGAAACTATAAACTTAGAATTAATATTATCTGATATAGAAATATTAGACAGAAGAATAGTTAAAACTACTAAAGCTTTAAAATCTGATAAATCACTTGCTGGTGAATTAGAAATGTTAAATGCTATAGCTGCTACTTTAGCAGAAAGTAAATCAGTAAGAACTATGAACTTTACTGAAGAAGAACAAGAATTCGTAAACAGCTTAAACTTATTAACTTCTAAACCAGTTATATATGCTGCTAACGTTTCAGAAGATGATTTAGCTGATGAAGGAGCTAACAACGAATACGTTGCTAGAGTTAGAGAATTCGCTGCTTCTGAAAATGCTGAAGTTGTTGTTGTTTGTGCTCAAATAGAAGCAGAAATATCTGAACTTGAATCTGATGAAGAGAAAAAAGAATTCTTAGAAACTCTTGGCCTTGAACAATCAGGTCTTGATAAATTAATCCAATCATCTTACTCATTATTAGGACTTATGTCATTCTTAACTGCTGGTGAGCAAGAAGTTAGAGCTTGGACTATAAAAGTTGGAACAAAGGCTCCACAAGCTGCTGGTAAAATACACAGTGATATAGAAAGAGGATTCATCAGAGCTGAAATAGTAAATTATGATGATTTAGTTGAATGTGGAAGTGTTGCAAACGCTAGAGAAAAAGGTCTTGTAAGACTTGAAGGAAAAGACTACGTAATGCAAAACGGAGACGTTGTTAACTTCAGATTCAACGTATAAGATAGAATTTAAATTTATTGTAAATTTATGTGGCATAGCTTAAAACAAGCTATGCCTTTTATTTTTATAAGAAATCTTTATCTAAATGCCTTTTAAAAAAATAAAAGCTTACAATATGGATATCCATATTGTAAGCTTTTTATTTTAACTAGTTGTGCACCATAATTTCTTGTTCACGACTTGCAAGCACTTTTTTAGCTTCTTCTCTTACTATATCTCTTTCAGAGAATGGAACTTTTACACCATTTATTAATTGGTATGTTTCATGTCCTTTTCCTGCAAGTACTATCATATCGCCTTCTTGTGCCATTCTAACAGCTAGTCTGATAGCTTTCTCTCTATCAGGCTCAACTATATATTTACTCTTATCGTCATATGACTTAGCTATATCATTTATTATGTCTAGAGGATCTTCAAAATCTGGATTGTCAGATGTTAATATACTTAAATCACATTCTTTTGAAGCTACATCCCCTAATTCTTTTCTACGTATTTCAGTTCTTCCTCCAACTGAACCAAATAAGCATATTAATCTTTTATGGTCGTAGTGTTCTAATGTTTTTAAGATGTTTTCTAAACTAACTCCATTATGAGCATAATCTATTATTATAGTAGCATAAGGCAATGCTGATAAAACCTCTACTCTACCACAAACTTTTGCTTCTTTTAGAGCTTTTCTTGTTATTTTTTTTTCAACACCTAAGTATTTACAAACAGATATTACTGCTAATGCGTTGTAAATACTAAATATTCCTGGCGAACATATATAGTAATTGTCTTTTGACTCTTTAGTTTGACAAACAAAGTTAACACCTAAAGAATCTAAGTCTTTTGAGTATTCTATATCTGTAGCCATTACATCAGCTTGTTTTTCTATACCGAAAGTTTCGATATTGCAAGTAGCAATATCTATTATTTCTTGTGCATATTTATCATCTATGTTTATTATTCCATGTTTAGCTAATGTAAATAATTTAGCCTTACATTCTAAATAATTTTGGAAAGTAGGATGTTCTTTAGGTCCTATGTGGTCAGGTGATAAGTTAGTGAATATAGCAATATCAAAATCAACATGCTCTACTCTATGTCTTTGAAGTCCACCTGAAGATACCTCCATAGAAACACATTCTACTCCGCTATCTAACATTTTTCTAAATATTCTATGAAGTTCATAACTTTCAGGAGTTGTATTTACTGTAGTTTCTGATATATTGTTATAGAAAGTACCGTTAGTTCCTACTACACCTGTGTTTATTCCCGCTCTATTTAAAACTTCACTTATATAGTTTGTAATTGTAGTTTTACCTTTTGTTCCAGTAACACCTATTATCTTTAATGATTTTGATGGATTTCCAAAATAATTTGCAGACATTTTAGATAAAGCTATTCTAGTATCTTCAACTATTATTTTTATAGCATCGTCTGCCATTTCTATATCATCTTGTAATACAAACACTCTAGCTCCTCTTGAATATGCATCAAAAACATATTTATGTCCGTCTAAAGTTTCTCCCTTAAGAGCAACGAACATATATCCTTTTTGGCATTTTAGAGAACTATAAGCTATGTCTACTATTTCAATATCATTAAAATCTTTTGAATCAGTATTAGAGGTAAAAGAAATCCCTTCTAATACATTAGTTAATTTAACCATATATCCTCCTATAGTTTCATCAATTTAATACTTATTTAAACAAGTATTTCTTTTACTTTTCTATTTGATTTTATAATAGTCTGTCTTGCTAATACTTCTAATGAATCTATATATAGGTCATTATCTAAATTGTTATCATTTTTTAAGATAGATAATTCAGTACATCCAAGTACTATTCCATCACATCCATTTTCTTTTAAATGGTTCACCAATTTATTAAATTTATTCATATCAGCAGGTTTTCCACTTTTTATATCATCATAAATAATTTCCATGACTTGTTGTTGTTTTTCATCATCTAAAACGAAATACTCCATATCAAATCTTTCACACATTTTTTGATATAATTCAGTTTTAATATTACCTGTTGTAGCCATAATTCCTAATTTTTTGTGGCCATTTTCTTTAGCATATTTTATAGTTTCTTCAACAATGCTAAGCACCGGTATATCTACACTTTTATTTATTTTATCATAAAAATAATGTGCTGTATTACATGTTATTACTATAAAATCTACACCAAATTGCTCTAATTTTTGTGCATCACTTACAAGTACATCAGCTGGATTTTCATCGCTTTTTCCTAAAATATATGCACTTCTATCTGGCGTAGTTGCTCTATTTGTAATTACCATATCTACATGTTCTTGATCAGTTTTAGCATCAGTCATGTCTACTACCATCTTGTAGAAGTAAACAGATGCCATAGGTCCTAGACCGCCCATTACTCCTGCAGTTATATTTTTCATATTATCACCATTCTTATTTACAGTATTTATTAAACTTTCTGATTTGATTTACGCTGTATAAGAAGATGTACCAACTTCTCTTAATATTCCCGCTTAAATCGAATTTATATCCAAATGATGTTGCTTCTTTTCCTTCTGAAACTAATTGTTTACATTTATTTACTAAATCTTTATTTTTAACAAATTTATATACTACATGTCTTGGTATAACTCTCCAGAAGAAAGGTTCTTTTTGTATTTTTAATTCCAATTCTTTATTTTCAACTCTATCTTCAACTACATATTTAGCTATGTTATTTCCAGAACCAGTTACGTAGTAGTTACTTCTACCTTGTCTTAAGTTTATTTCAAATACTTTGTAAGTATTATCTCTTGTATCGTATTTTATATCGAAGTTAGAGAAACCAGTATAGTTTATGCTTTCTAAGAAGTTTTTAAATTTAGTCATTACTTCTTCATCGTATTCTGTTATTATAGCTGCATGGTTTCCGATTCCTTTTGGTGTATGTTCTTCAAGTAAAACATGTCCTAAACACATCATTTTAACTTTTCCGTTTTGATCTGAATAACAAGTTAAAACTCTCATGTGTGAATCGTCACCTGGTATAAAATCTTGTACTATTAAAGATTTTTCATATCCATGTGAATATATTTCATCAGTTATTTGTTTGAACTCATCTGCATTTTGTACAATATAAGCTTTTTTCATTCCTGGGAATTCATGTTGGAAGAAAGTAACACTGTCTGATGCTTTTAATATTACAGGATAGTTAAATCCAAAGTCTACTACTTCATCACCTTTATTAAATACGTGAGTTTTTGGGTAGTTAAGATTGTATTCCTCACATATTTGGTAGAAAGAGTCTTTTTCTATTAATCTATCTTTTAAGTCTTTATCTATATATGGAACTATATATTTTGTTGAAAGTATATCTTTGTGATCTATTATAAATTCAGCATATTCATCTTTACATCCATGTATGATAAATACTTTACCTTCTTCAGCTTCTTCATCTACTAAATCTAATAATCTTTTTAAGAATGCTTCTTCATCTTCTATTGTTGTACCTTCTCTATAATCGATTATTTTACTGTGATTTGTCGCTCCTATACGAATTTTCCCAAATGCTATTGATTTTACTCCATATGCTTCATGGTAAGCTCTTGCAACAGAGTAACAATTTATATCTCCACCAACCAATACTGGCTGAATTTTTACGTTATTCAATTAGTCCACCTCTTATTTTCCATTTTAATTTGTTTCTTTCATTTTAATACAATGGTATTATACTTTATTTTAATTGATATGTCAAAGAATGAAGAGCTATCAAATCATTCTCCCCAAGACTTATAATTTAGATTTATATATATAAATTCCTTACCTCTTATTTGTTTAGTTTTTTTCAAATTTATAATATTTTTATATACAAAAAAACATGATAAAATCTAGTTTTTATATACTAAGTTTTATCATGTTTATAACTTTTCATTTATATCGATTCAGTCTCTTCTTCTTTTTCAAATTGACTCATATCTAAATTTGATTTACTTATAATTTTATTTATCTTATTTATATCTTCTTGAGTAGAATATGCAATATTAATTATTTCAAAATCTTCATCACAATCCATATCCGCATAGTAAAGCATTTTTTCTGAGTTATTCTCCTCTAATACTCTATTAATTTGATAAACTAGACTTTCATCAAAAGAAGTATTATCTTTACTTAATTTTAAACTAACTTCTTTTTCATTTATTTTCATAGTAATAGTTCTATTTTTTAATCCAGATTTTTCACTTATACCAGTTATAATAATTTCATCATCCGATATTTTTGATATATAATCAATTATGTCTTCATATGAATATCCATAATCTAATATATCACTATCAAACGACATTATATTTTTCTTATTTAATTTTATACTTGTATCATCTTTTTTAGCTTGTTGTAACAAATCTTCTAAATCTAAGTCTATATTAAATGTATTGTCAAAAGCGTAATATGTTTCCCAATCTCCTAAAATACAATATTCCATATTCAAATTTTTATCTTTTCTCACTAAGTTTCCAGTTAAAGTGATTTTTTGACCTGGTTTATATTCTTTTATTTCATTGTAGCTTTCATTTTCATCTTGATCAAATTTACAATATATCTTATATTCGCTATCCTTTTTTGTTTCTAGTTGAACTTTTATTGTTCTTTTATCTATTTCTTCCACGTTTTTCACTTTACCTGTAAGTTCTAAAAATACTTGATTATAGTTTAAGTCTGCATTTTTTTCATTGTTTTCATATTCATCTATTAACTCATCCGATGTAATAGATATATCTTCCCCAAAATCACCTAATAAATTTTGTAATCCAATATATTCTGTTGAATCATTATTTTTGCTTATAGAATTTATTTTTATAAAAGTAACCCCTATTGAAATAACTATTAAAACAAGAACTATTATAAATGCTATAAATAATGGATTTCTTTTTATAAAGTTCCTTTGGTCTTTTCCACATTTTAAACATCTACAATTATTGTTCTCTAATTTCTCACCACAGTATTTACATACTTTATCTTTATTCATATAAAATTCCCCTTATTTTACCTCTCATTTATTCCAAACTATTATTATACTTATATTATACATAAAATTGTTATCATGCTACAGAAACAATTTTGTCAATTTTCAAAAAAGACCTAAACTTTAATATATAAAGATTAGGTCTTTTTAAAATATCTAGTATTTAATTTTTCTTAAACATCATAAGAATAATCTGCTATGTTTTTTGAATGGTCTGATATTCTTTCTAAATTATTTAGAATATCGAAATAAATTACACCTGAATCAACAGTACATTTACCTTCATTTAATCTTTGTAGATGATGATTTCTATATCCTATTTCTAATAAGTCAACTTGTCTTTCATTTTCATGAACTTTTTTTCTAAGCTCTAAGTTAATATCTTCTAAGCATTTCATAGCATCTGCAAAATTATTTATAGATAAATTATATATTTCCCTAATTTCATCTTTTGCATGTTCTGATATTGTAAGTTTTTCGTTAATTAAGTCTCTACCCAACTCTGCAATATTTTCACCATGGTCAGATATTCTCTCTATATCATTGACAGCATAGATTAAGTTCGTCACTTTATTGCGTTCATCTTCATTTAATGGTTCCTTAGATAATTTAACTAAAAATGCAAGAAGTTGACGTTGTATTACGTTTACTTTTTTCTCCATCTCAAAAGTCTTTTCTACTTCTTCTTTTGAGTAGTCAAGTATTCCATTAATCGCATACTCTACAGAATTAGTAGCATATCTAGCCATTTCTTTAATTTCTAAAAATGCATTTCCTACAGCGATACTTGGTGTTTCTATCATTCTGTCATCTATATATTTTACATCTAAAGTTTCTTGTTTTTCATCTTCTGTAACTGGTATTAATTTTAAAACTAATTTAACTATATATTTTGAGAATGGCAATAATACAATTACATTTACTACGTTAAATAATGTATGTGCATTTGCTATTTGTCTAGCCACATTAGTTGGATCTAAATAAGTTACTATTTTACTTATTGGTATTGTAAATATAAACATAAATAGTATTGTACCTATTACATTAAACGTTAAATGCATAGTAGCTGCTCTTTTTGCATTTTTTGATGCACCTAAACTTGATAATAATGAGGTAACACATGTCCCTATATTGTCACCATATAATATTGGTAATGCTGCACTAAGTGGTAATATACCTTGTGATGCCAACGCTATTAACATTCCCATAGATGCACTTGATGACTGAACTATACCTGTTATTAAGAAACCTGCAAGTATTCCTAACAATGGATGTACTCCCACAAAAAGTAAAGCTTCCCTAAATTGTGGTAAATCCGCCAAAGGACTTACTGCATTCTTCATAAACTCCATCCCAGTAAATAGCATCCCAAATCCTAATAATATCTCTGCATATTGTTTATGCTTTTGTTTTTTTGATGCCAAGTATATAATTATCCCTATTCCTAATGCTATAGGTGCTATATCTTCTAATTTAAATGATACTAATTGAGCTGTAACTGTTGTACCTATGTTAGCCCCCATAATTACACCTATTGCTTGTGATAATGACATTATACCTGCATTAACAAATCCAACAACCATTACTGTCGTCGCACTAGAACTTTGTATGATACCTGTTACTAAAGCACCTACTAAAACACCCATTACTACATTACTTGTTAAAAATCCTATTATTTTTTTTAATTGTTCTCCGGCAGATTTTTGAAGGCCATCTCCCATCATATTCATACCGTATAAAAATAATCCTAGACCACCTAATAAACTAATTGCTATTTGCACGTCTGCTCCTCCTTAAGACTTATAAATTAATTCCTTTTGATAATACATTAAAAATAAAATTTGTTTGCTAAATCAAAGTTAATTAAATATTAAGATTATGTTAAATATTATATAATTGCTTAAATTTGTATGAAAATGGCATATAAAAATAGTACTTATGGTTGAAAATCTTTAATTTTATATGCCATTTTTGTTAACATAAATATTTTCCCTAATTTGGTGGATTTTTATACTGTATAATATTCTCTATTTATTTTTCTTTAATTAGACCTTTTTTATAAGCTAGAAGTAACATCTTTAAGTCGTTTATTTCTTCTTGCATTTTTTCACCGTCAAGTGTGTCTCTAACGTACATTCTACGCGCTATATCTTCTACAACTACTGATGTTGATAATATATCACTTTCCTTTTTAATTGCATCTTCTGCTGATGAAAATGGTTCATGTGCAACAAGTTGAAGTGTATATGAATTATATATTAAAGTATATCCAGCTATACCTGTTTTTCCTTGATATGCTCTAGAAAAACCACCATCTATAACTAATATTTTTCCACCTGCTTTTATTGGACTCTCACCTTTTTTACTTTCAACAGGAACATGTCCAGTTATAATATGTGATTGTTCATAATCTAAACTAAATTCGTCGAAAATCTTATTACATATATTTTCATCTTCTCTCAATGTATAGTATGGATTTTTATTTTCAACATGAGTCTTTTTATCAGCAATAAAGTATCTTTCATAAGTTGTCATATCGTCTTTTCCAAATAACGAAGAGCATTTACCTGTCCATAGATACCACATAATATCCATACCAAATTGTTTTTCAGGGCCTTCTTTATAGAAAAATCCCTTTCTAGCATAAGAATCCATTTGATCCATTAATTCTCTACCACTATACTCTTTACCTTTTATCTTCATAGACATAAAGTTTCCTTTTGAATCAAGTGGAATACAACCATGTACTAACATATTTTTGTTTGCAATTAAATAAATGCTTCCTTTTGAGAATAAGAAAGAAACATGTTTTTGTAATTTTTCACTACCTTTGAAAGAAGCTACTAATTTTTCCATTACATTTTCTTCTTCTTTAGTTAATTTATATGGTGATTTTGGGTCTATAGTTGGGAAATTAGTGTCTTTTAATTTATATACTTTTCCTTTTAAATTTATAGTTCCTGCTTCATAATCAACTTTATCTAAAAGAAGTCTGTGCTTCATATCAAAATCCGGGTTATTATTGATTACTTCTGCTTCTAATTTAAATTGTATCATACTAATAGCTTTATGCATTTTCGCTATTAATGATTTTTCTTTAGTAGAAACCTCTCCTTCACCCACTTTAGGCATAAATTCAGTACATGGGTCATCTTTATATGCTTCCATAGCAAATGTAGCCAGAGGAAGTAAGTTGATTCCATATATATCTTCAACTATATCTAAATTTGCATATCTAGCTGATATTCTTATAGCATTTGCTATACAAACCTTTTGACCTGATGCAGCTCCCATCCACAATATGTCATGATTTCCCCATTGGACATCGACATTATGATGATTTATAAGTGTATCCATTATAATATCTGGTCTTGGACCTCTATCGTATACATCACCTACTATATGTAATCTATCTACAACTAATTTTTGAATAACTTTTGATAAAGCTATTATAAACTCTCTAGATCTATCTATTTCTATTATTGTCTCTATAATACTTTTATAATACCCATCTTTGTGTGTACTACTTTCATCTGGATGTAGTAATTCTTCTATTATATATTTAAAATCATCAGGTAAAAACTTTCTTACTTTAGATCTAGTATATTTACTAGATGCATATCTACAAAGTTCTATAAGTCTATGAATAGTTATTCTATAAAAATCTTCTAAATCTTCTTCTTCCTTTACAAGCAAGTCTAATTTTTGTTCTGGATAATAAACTATTGTAGCTAATTTTTTTCTTTCTACTTCTGAAACAATATTTCCAAATAGTTCTTCTATTTTTCTTTTTATAACTCCTGAACCATTTTTTAAAACATGTACAAATGGCTCATATTCTCCATGTAAATCTGATAAGAAATGTTCTGTTCCTTTTGGAAGACTCAGTATTGCTTCTAAATTTATTATTTCTGCACTTGCACTAGATATACTTGGATACTGCTTAGATAATAATTTTAAATATTTAAGTTGGCTTTCCAACTGTTCATCCGGTATATTATTTATTTTCATATTAAAATTCCTCCTAATATATTTTTACAAATTTAAATCAAATTTATCCTGTCACTGTCTTTATATAAATTATAACATACTCTTTATATTTTTTTGCTCCATTAATATACTGTCTATAGTCAATTATGTCGTATTATTTATAATATTTAGAGTCTTTTTGGTTTGGTTTGAAAAAATAAATTTATATTATGTCAAGTTTTTACACGTTATAATAAAATCTTTTAATTTCAATTAATTTTCTTATAAAAAAAATTCTTTCTTCTTGCACTACATATAGATTTAATATACAATATATTTATAAATTTAAAATATTTCAAATATTTAGATAAGTTAATATAGAATTCCCTATAAATTTAAATATATAATTAAACATTGTAATTAAACATTGTGCATGCGAAATAGCCATAAGCTATAGATCCCCTTCTAATATTCTTATGGCTATTTTGTTGCTCATTTTTGTTTGATTTTTTATATAGCTCTAGTATATTCTTTTAACCAATTAACTTCTTCTTCATTTAAATATGGTGATATTTTTTCAAATACTTCTTTATGATAATCATTTAACCATGCTATTTCTGATTTTTCCATATATTCTGGATTTATACCATCTAAATCTATTGGAGCAAATGTTATAGTTTCAAATTCCATAAATTGATCTAGACCAACTTTTTCACCTTTTTGGCATATCAATTCATTTTCAATTCTTATACCGTGACTTCCTTCTATATATACTCCTGGTTCATTAGTTGTAACCATACCTTCTTCAAGTATGCAAGAGTCATTTCTCTCAGGTACTATCTTCCATCTAAATCCATTAGGTCCTTCGTGTACATTTGATACAAACCCTATTCCATGACCAGTACCGCATTTATAATCTATTCCTATATCCCATAGTGGACCTCTTGCTAATATATCTAAGTTTAATCCTCTACACCCGTATAAGAATTTAGCTTTAGATAGTCTTATCATTCCTCTTAAAACAGAAGTATAATGTAATTTTTGTTCTTCTGTTATATCTCCTAATATGTAAGTTCTTGTTATATCTGTTGTTCCCGTGAAATATTGTCCACCTGAATCTACAAGTAACATTCCCTCTTGTTTTAATTCATAATCACTTTCTTCTGTTGCACTATAGTGCATCATTGCCGCATGTTCTTTATATCCTGATATAGTTGTGAAACTTAAATCAAAACAATCTTTATCATTTCTTCTAAGTTCTTCTAACTTATCAGCTGCACTTATTTCTGTTATTTTCATTTTTCCTATATTAGTTTTTAGCCAATACATAAATTTAGTCATTGCTACACCATCTTTTATGTGGCACTCTCTAATATTTTTAAGTTCAACATTATTTTTTATTGCTTTAAAGATAAATGTAGGATTTGGTGCATCTATTATAGATACAGTAGAAGGTATGTTTTTATAAAGTTTATAATTTACTGTTGTACCATCTAATAAAACTACTTCATTTTCTTTTATTTTTTTTACAAAATCGTATATTTCAAAGTAATCTCTCACTTCTATTCCTATTTTATTAAATTCATATTTTATTTCATCGATTAATTTATTCTCATCTACAAAGTAATATACTTTATCTAAAGTTATAACTGCAGTAGATAAAACGACTGGTGTATTTTTTATATCATTTCCTCTTATATTAAGTAACCATGCTATATCATAAAGTGAGTTTAATATATGTATAGTTGCATTTTGTTTTTTCATTATCATCCTTACTTTTGATAATTTATCTTGTACAGTTTCACCTGCATATTTAACATCTAATAAAAATGCTTTTTCTTCTGACATAGAAGGTCTATCTTCCCATAATTCATCTATTAAGTCATATTCATAAACTATTTTTATATTTTTATTACTATATTGTTTTTCATATCCATAGCCTTCTTTTGCACTTATTACTCTTCCATCAAATGCTAAAGTATCACCATCTTTTAAAACAGTATCTAGATATTGGTCAACTGTTGGTACTCCTTCTTCCCCCATTCTAAATAATTTTATTGTAGAATCTTTTAACTGCTCCTCTGCTTGGATAAAATATCTACCATCAGTCCAAAGACCAGCTTCATCTAAAGTCACAACAACTGTTCCTGCTGAACCTGTAAAGCCCGAAATAAGTTGTCTACATTTAAAATAATCTCCTACGTATTCACTTTGATGAAAATCTGCAGACGGAATTATATATGCATATATTCCTTTATTTTGCATAGACTTTCTTAGTCTTTTTAATTTGTCACTTACCATCTTTACCCTCTTTTCTGCTTAAATATTTAATAGATTATTCTTTTATATTATACTTCATTTTTATACTTTTCACTAAAAATATTTATGATAAATAAATTTAAATATTATATATATAATTTAAATTTATTAAGAAAAATTAATATTACTTGACTTGAACATCATTTTTTTCTGGAATATAATTTACATATAGAAGTCTTTATTTGTTAATATAAACTCTTTTATATTAATTTTTAGAGGGGGGATATATTATGGAAATACAAAAAAATAACTTTCTAGGAGATAATACAAACTTAGTATTGGAGTTTGACTATACAAATTGCTTTGACCTTATACACGAATGGCTAGCTATTCCCTCTATAATCTCAAAGATATATAAATGTTTTTTTTATGCTATGTGTATTATTTTTATAATAAGTATATTATTAAAGCCAAATCTCCACCATATAATAATTAATTTTGGATTTGCAATAGTATTCTTTCTAGCTTTTATAGGTGGGCATCAATTCCTTCATTTAGTTGCTGCTAATCTTGTAGGATATAGGAATGTGAAATTAATGGTGCCTAAAGCTAATATATTTTGTTATTGTGATAAAACTGAATTTAATTCAAATAAATATATGTTTGTATCAATATTTCCATTTGCAATTACTACAATATTAAGTATTCTAATAGCGATAATTTTTCCTGAATATTTAGGGGCTGTTTCTATTTTTAATATGTTTCACTTCACAATATCAAACGGCGACATAGGTATAACGAATTACTTCTTAAAAAATAAGGATACGTATTTTTATTGTGATCAAAGTAAAAATACAGCTTATTTATATAAAAAATCTTAAAACAAAAGACCATCTTAATATTATTTCAAGATGGTCTTTTATTATGTAACAAAAAACTCTAGTTAAATTGGGGGTCCAAAATACTAGAGCTTTTTATTTAGGTTACTTTATTATTTTAAATTTTTTAAATCATCCACTGTATGATCTATATTTGAATGACATTTGTCAGCTGAAGAGCAGCTACTGCAACCACAACCACAGCCTCCTTTGCCAGACTTTGACTTTTTGATGAAATTGCTAATTGTCGCAACTACTATTAATATTGCTACTATTGCAATTATCCAATTAATCATTTCTAATTCATCTCCTATTTATACTTTATACACTTACTTAAGTGAACTTTATCTAAAAGATAAACATACAAACATGGTATACGATGAATGCTACTATATATGCAGTTATCATTTGGAATGCTATTGTTATTCCAGTCCATTTCCAAGAACCCATTTCTTTCTTTATAGCACCTACTGCTGCGAAACAAGGCATGCAAAGTAAGTTAAATGCCATATATGCAAATGCTGATGCTTGAGTGAATACTGTTGAAAGTCCTGGAAGTGCTGCACTACCTTCAGCTGCTGCTTCTGCTACTGCATCTGCTGCGCCAAATAATACACCGAATGTAGAAACTATGTTTTCTTTAGCTATCCATCCAGTTACAACTGCAACTGATGCTCTCCATTCACCAAATCCAAGTGGAGCGAATATCCATTGTATTCCTCTACCTATGCTAGCTAATATTGATTCATCCATTTCACACATACCACCAAAGTTAAAGTTAGATAAGAACCATATAAGGATAGTTGACCCTAAGATTATTGTTCCTGCTTTTATTGCGAATCCTTTAACTTTTTCCCATGCATGTATTAATACACTTTTTAAAGTTGGTATTCTATATTGAGGAAGCTCCATTATGAAGTTTGAAGTTTCACCTTTGAATAAAGTGTTACTTAATATTAAAGCTCCTATTACTGCTACTACTATACCTATCATATATACAGAGTAAATTATTAAAGTTTGATTATATCCTGCAAATAAAGTTGCAGCAAACATTAAGTATATTGGTAATTTAGCTCCACAAGACATGAAAGGAGTTATCATTATAGTTAATCTTCTATCTTTTTCACTTTCAAG
>CAMEPL010000029.1 GCA_945931665.1 uncultured Clostridium sp.
CTTTCTATTGTGGTTTGATATTATTTTCAATAGTAGAGATTGAGAAGTTTTTAAGCTATACATTAAAAAAAGTTAGATAGATTTTATTAAGCACTATACGGTTATCCGTATAGTGTTATTATTTTAATTAAAACTGAGTAATAATTAATATTTAATTAAATAGAAATTTATATTATAATTTATAAGGAAAACGATAGAGTAAGGGGGATTGTAATGAATAAAGAACAAATCGTTAAAGGAATTAAGATAACACTATGTGGACTAGTACCTATAGTTATAATTGTATTAATGCTGATATGTACACCAATTTCACGTGATGAATTAGCAAAGTACAAGCAAAAAGAAGCTGAATATTATGAGAAAGAAAGTCAGTATGAAGAGTTTGTTGATATTAATGAAAACTATGATACAGACTATTATGAGTTGTCTGAAAGATATAATCAGCTTAAGCAAGAGTTTGATTTATTTAAGGAGAGTTATAATGAAAATACAGACTTAAATAAAAAATTAGAGGATCTTGAATATAAAAAACAAAAGTATCTAAATTTAATTGAAGAGTACTCAACTAAACTAGAAAATTTATAGAGGGGAATATAATAGGGAATGAAACAAATATCTAAATATGCAAAGATTACAATATGTATAACTATATTGATACTATTTATATTAAGTAAAAATAATACACTTATTTTAAAGGAAAAGTTAAATGAATATAAAAAATTAGATTCAAATATAGCAGAATTAGAAGCAGATACAGCACAATACTATAGTGAACATGGCGATAAAATATCAAAATATTCAGAGTTAGAAGCAAAATATGAAGAACTTGAACAAGAATTTACTAAATATAAAGAAAACTATCCAACAGATTTAGTAAGTGAAATAGAAAATAAAAAAGATGAAGTAAATGAAGTTTATAAAGAGGCAATAGAGTTAGAGCATAAGTTAAAAAATGCTAAGCAAAGGAAATCAGAATCACAAGTAGCAAATTCATATTCAAGTGGAAGTAGTAATAACTATAGTTCTAGTAATGGGCATGGTCATAGTCATAATAATACAAGTTCTAATAAGCATATAGGAAAAAGAGTATATGTAGCTAATGGAAATAGTTATTACCATGCTATATCAAACTGCAAATACTTAGAAGGAGCTTCAACTTATGTTGTTACACTAACATCTGATATGAGAAAGTATGAATGTAATTGTTGGACAAATCCAGTAGCTTATAAAAAGCCAGTACAAAATCATAATACTGGAAGTTCAAATTCAGGGGGAAGAACAGTATACATAGCTAGCGGAAATAGTTATTATCATAATAGTCCTAGTTGTAAATTTTTAAGAGGTGCAAGTGTTAGTGCTGTTGCTATTAATAATGTTGGTGGTAAGCATCCTTGTAACTGCGTAAAATATTAATTATGAAAAAGTCTGTAATATTTTTATATTTACAGGCTTTTTTAATTGTAAAATTTATCTATAGCAAACAGCAATATCATAAGTAGAATATAAAAATTAGACTTTAATATTTACTGTAATAAGATATAATATAAAGAAGTATAAAAACTAATATATGTTGAAATTTCTTAAATTTATATATAATAAAGAAATAAAAATTAAAGAGAGGTGAGATTTTGCAAGGAGTATTTAAAATAACAGACGAAAACAAAGTATTTTACAAGACTTTAGTTATGCTATGTATTCCAATAATAATTCAAAATTTAATATCGACATTGGTAAATATGGTAGATACCGTGATGGTCGGAAGTCTAGGAGAAGTATCGGTGGCAGCGATAGGAATAGCAAACCAATATTTCTTTTTATTTAATATGGCATTGTCAGGAATTATAGGTGGAGCCGGGATTTTTATGGCTCAGTTTTATGGAAAGGGAGACAAAGACAGTATAAAGAAAATAACAGGACTTAGTGTTATAGCAGCTCTAATTTTAGGGATAGCATTCTTTATATTAGCAGTATTTTTCCCGAATGTAATAATTCACTTTTTCTCTCACGACCCACTAGTTGTAAAACAGGCGAGAGAGTATTTTTTAGCTATAGGGTTCTGTTATCCAATTATGGCAGTTAGCTATATTTTTAGTATGGGATCTAGAAGTGTTAGAAATCCTCGTTTAGGAATGGTATGTAGCTCTATATCTCTTGTTATAAATATAGTTTTAAATTATGTTTTCATATTTGGACATTTTGGCGCACCAGCTCTAGGTGTAAAAGGAGCGGCCGTTGCGACAGTTGTGGCGAGAATACTTGAATTTATTTTATTAATATCATATGTATACTTCATAAAAGAAGATTATGAACTTAGATTTGGAATAAAAGACATAAAAGGAATTACTAAAGAACTTGCGACAAATGTAATTAAGAAAACTACGCCAGTATTTTTAAACGATACATTGTGGGCATTTGGTAGTGTGCTTTATTCAGTAGCATATGCAACAGCAGGTACATCAGCTATGGCAGCGAGCCAAATTGCAAGTACAACAGGAAACTTCTTTATAATGACTGCAGTTTGTATAGCGATTGGTTCTTCAATAATGATGGGAAATGAACTAGGAGCAAATAATATAGATACAGCAGTAAAATATTCTAAAAAGTTCTCTGTACTTGTTACTATAGCAGGAGTTTTATTTGGTGCATTACTAATAGCAGCAACACCAATATTATTAAAAATGTTCAGCGTTTCAGACAGCTTAGCTCCAGATATCATAAAGATATTTAATATAATGGGAGTATTAATGGCGCTTAGAACATTTAACACATTTATAGTAATCGGTGTGCTTAGAAGTGGTGGCGATACTAAGTATGCATTATTTTTAGAGATGGGATGTATGTGGTTAGTTTCACTTCCGATAACATTCTTCGCAGCATATAAAGGAGTGCCAATTTATATTTTAGTTGCACTTACTTATACTGAAGAAATCGCAAAATTCATATTCGGAGTGCCGAGAGCACTTTCTAAAAAGTGGGCAAAAAATATAGTGGATAATATATAATAAAGAATTTAAGATACAAGAAAAATATAATTAAATAATAAAAAGCAACTGTAGATATATAAATTATATCTAATCAGTTGCTTTTTTATTTAATGCAATACAGTAATTCCATTAAGTATAACTTTGCTCGTCAATTGAGCCATCTCTTCTGGCGATTCCTTAAGGCCGTTATTTAGCCAAGACTCGATTATACCTATACATCCGTAAAGCATAAAGTTAAAGAAATAATCGAAAGTTTCTACTTTTTTAGGTTTGCTAAATAATTCTGTCCAATGCTTAAAACAAGTATCGCGAATTATAATTTTTAATTTATTGAAGAATACCATATCACCAGTATTACTTAAAAGACAAGTACAAAAATCAGCATTTTCTTTTATAATTTCAAATATTTCACACAGCATATTTTGTGGACTATTTATATCATTAATTGGTGATGAATTTAAAGCTTCTTCAAATTTAAGAATAATTTCATTTTCCATTTGCTCTGATAAATCATATATATCCCTGTAATGTAGATAAAAAGTACCTCTATTTAAATCTGTTAATTCGCAAAGTTCTTTGACAGTGATATCTTTAATACTTTTAGTTTTTCTAAGATGGATAAAACCTTCTTGTAGTTGTTGCTTTGTTTTTCTAATTCGTCTGTCAATCTTTTTCTCCATAATATCCTCCTAAAAAATCAACACATTTAAAAATACTGTTGATTTGTATACAAAATAAAATAATACTGTCTAAATTTAAACACAATTAAAATCATTGATTATTGAAAATCAATTCTTATGAAATTATAATTTATTTTATCATTTAAATCAACACGACGTTAATTAAAGGAGGATAATTTATGAGAAAGCTTTATGAGAGCATTGTCAATCATAAAAAGACAGTAATAGTTGCATTTGTTATTGCTATGATTGTTTCTGCAGTTTGCGGCACTATGGTAAATGTAAATTACGATATAAATGATTATTTACCAGATGGGACATCATCAACAGTGGCTCTTGATACTATGAATGAAGAATACGACATGGGTATCCCGAATGCAAGAGTTATGGTGTCCGATTTGACCGTTGCACAGGCACTTGAGATGAAACAGAAGCTGTCAGAAATAAAAGGTGTGGAAGATGTAACTTGGTTGGATGATGTTATAGATACAAACACACCGTTAGAAACAGCAGATAAAGATACTGTAGAGGAATACTATAAAGACAATAAGGCATTATTTACAGTAACAATAAATGAACATACAAATATTGAAACAGTAAATTCGATTAGAGATTTAATCGGGGAAGATAATTCAATGTCAGGGGCAGCAATAGATACAGCTATTGCAACACAAGCGACAAATAAAGAAGTAAAAAATATAATATTCTTAGTAATACCAATTTGTTTAGCAGTATTATTATTAACTTCGAGTTCGTGGATAGAACCGATATTATTACTAGGGTCAATAGGGGTAGCAATATTACTTAATAAAGGGACTAACTTAATCTTTGGTACGATTTCATTCGTAACAAATGCAGCTGGTGGTGTACTTCAGTTGGCGGTATCGATGGATTACTCTATATTCTTATTACACCGTTTCCAAGAGATGAGAGAAGAAGGTCAAGCTCCAAAAGAAGCTATGATCAATGCGCTTTGTAAATCGACAGGTTCGATTTTATCGAGTGGACTTACAACAGTAATCGGATTCGCAGCGCTTATACTTATGAGATTTAAAATAGGGCCAGATATGGGGCTTGCAATGGCTAAGGCTATATTCTTAAGTTTAATAACAGTCTTTGTATTATTCCCAGTAGTACTATTATACTGTTATCCATTAATAGATAAAACAAGACATAAATCATTCTTACCTGACTTCGGGAAATTTGGACAATTTGTTACTAAACTTATGGTTCCAGCTGTATTAGCATTTGTATTATTTATAATACCTTGTAATTTAGGTCAAAAAGAGAACTTATTCTCATATGGCTCATCACAAATATTCAGTACTGATACACAAATAGGTAGAGATAAAAAAATAATAGAAGATACTTTCGGAAAATCAAACAACTTAGTATTAATGGTTCCAAAAGGAGATTTAGAAAAAGAAACTAAATTAAGTGAAAAATTACACGAGATGCCACAGGTTACAAGCATAATTTCTTATGTAGATAATGCTGGAGCTGAGGTACCTATGGATTATTTAGACGACGAAACTCTATCTAAATTAATATCAGAAAACTACAGTAGATTAGTTTTAACAGTAGATGCAGATTTTGAGGGTCAAAAAACTTTCAACCTTATAGATGACATACGCTCACTAGCAAAATCTTATTATGCAGATGAATATCTTTTAGCAGGTGAAAGCGCAAGTACTTATGACTTAATGGATACTATCACAAAAGACAACGATAGAGTAAATTTAATAGCAATAGGTGCAGTATTCTTCGTATTACTTCTTAGTATGAAATCAATAACTATTCCAGTTATATTAGTATTAGCGATAGAAACTGCAATTTGGATAAACTTATCAGTGCCATATCTCACAAATGACTTTGTGTTCTATATAGCATACTTAATCATAAGTTCTGTTCAATTGGGGGCGACAGTTGACTACGCGATACTTCTTACAAGTAGATATATGGAAGTTAGAGAAAAAGCACCTAAAAAGCAAACTGTAGTAGAAACTTTAAGATCTACAACAGTATCGATTATGACATCTGCATCAATACTTACTATTTCAGGTCTGTTGTTGTGGAAAATATCGACACACGGAATACTTAGCCAATTAGGACATTTATTAGCGAGAGGTACGGCATTATCAACTATAATCGTTCTATTTGTAATTCCGGGAATGTTATATATATTTGATGGATTAATCCAAAAAACAACAGTTGGAGTTAAATTCTTTAATGAAAAAGAAAAAGACTCATACCAAAGAGAAGGTCATACAGTTTTAGAGTTAGACTAAGGTTTTGCCTTAGTTTAACCTAAGATTAAAAGTAGAATTTTAGTTAATAAAAATAGATTTAAACTTGATAGAATAGGAGAGTGCGTTATATGAAAAATTACAATAAAATAATTGCAGTTGCGATGGCTGGGGCAATATGTGGTTCTAGTGCATTTACATCAGTTTCATTAGCAGCTACAAAATCAAGTGAAAAGGAAGAAGTAATTTATGCTAATTTAAGTACTTCTGGGGAAATAGAAAAAATATATGCAGTAAACATATTTAAAGATAAAGACATTGTTGACTATGGAAATTACGACGAAGTAAAAAACATGACTTCTAGTGATGAAATAAAATATTCAAATGGAAAAATAACAATAGATAATTCAGGGGACGAATTATACTACCAAGGTATTATGAAATCAAATACTCAAATGCCATGGAATATAAATGTAAAATATAAATTAGACGGAAAAGAATACAAAGCAGAAGAGCTTGCTGGTAAAAGTGGTAAATTAGAAATAACTATTTCTATAAAGAAAAACGAAAAATGTAAAAAGAACTTCTTTGAAAACTACGCATTACAAACAGTTCTTCAATTAGATACAAACTTATGTAAAAACATAGTAAGTGAAAGTGCTACTATGGCTAATGTAGGTAGCTTAAAACAACTTACTTATACAATATTACCAGGAAACGAAAAAGAAATAGAGATATCAGCAGATGTGACTGATTTTGAAATGAGCGGAATCCAAGTAAATGGAATAAACTTAAACTTAGGATTAGATAGCGATTCTATAGATACATCAGCTTTAACTGAACAACTTACAACATTACAAGATGCAGTTTCTGAGTTAGATAGTGGTGCTAATGAATTAAACGACGGCGCTAATAAGTTAAACAATGGAGCAGTTTCTTTAGCAGATGGTATAAAAACTATACAAGATGGATTAAACCAATTAAACTCAAAATCATCGAGCTTAACTAGTGGTTCTAGCGAAGTTTTAAGTGCATTAAAAACAATACAATCATCACTTAACAATGTATCAACTTCAGCAGATGATTTAAAACAATTATCTTCAGCATCTACTAGCATAAAAGGTGGAATAGACAGCTTAGTAGGAGGATTACAAAGCGTAAATTCTAGTATAAATAAGTACAACAGTAGTTTAGCAAATGCTGGTTTAAAAAGTGGTGCAGAATTAGCGCAAAAAAACCAAGCAGCTCTACAATCTTTAGGAATTACTAGCACTCAAAGAGCATTATATAGTGCTTATACTTCAGGTGGAAACCAAGCTGTAATAAGTACATTAGCTCAATTATCTCAATCAGGTAATCAAGAAGCATCAGCATTATATGCGCAAGTAACAGCAGGTAACACAGCAGCAGTTACACAATATGTACAAACAGCAGGTAAATTAATATCTGTAGAAGCCTTATTAAAAGCAGATGCAACATATATAGCAGGAAGCTCTCAACTTATAAGCGGAATAAGCGCACAAATGAATACATCTTCAGGTCAAACTACTTTAATGAGTGGAGCATTATCACTACAAAGCAATTACAAAAAATTTGATGAGAGTATACAAGGGTTAGTTTCTTCATTAAATAACTTAATGGCAAATATGACTCAATTAAAAAGCGGAATAAACAAATTAACTGACAACTATGCAGTTTTAGATAGTGGAATAAAAGAGTACACAGGTGCAGTAAGCAAAATAACTGACGGATATGGCAAAGTTTATCAAGGTGCTCTTGACTTAGTAAGCGGAACTAACAGTTTATATAAAGGAACAACTGAGCTTACTGATGGAACTGGTGAATTCAAAAAAGAAACATCAGGACTTGATAAAAAAGTAGATGAAGAAGTAGATTCTATGATAGAAAGTTTTGCAGGTGGAGATTTTGAAGTAGAATCATTCGTATCAGACAAAAACACAGATGTAGAATCAGTACAATTCGTAATACAAACTGAAGCTATTAAAAAAGAAGCAGTTAAATCAGTAGAAGAAAAAACTGAAGAACTTAACTTCTGGCAAAAATTATTAAACTTATTCCGTAAATAATATAAATTAGATAATCCCCATTAAATAATATAAATCAATAAAGCTCCCTTCTAAGTAAAACTTAGAGGGGAGCTTTGTTTATAACACATTATATATAAATAATATAAGGGAATTATAATATTTATACAGTACTAACTATTTTATATCTAGGTATTGGCTAGAAACATATCCAACTAATACTTTTCCGTCTTTAGTTGTAAATTGAACTTTATACCAATATTGATTAGTTTTTTCTAATGCAGTAGCTTTTTCACCTTTATTTATTTGACCTAATACTTTACTATTTTTAACGCTAGCTGCACTTCTGATATATACTGCATGATTAGCTACAGCATCTGCTGGATATTTAACTTCAGGAGTAGTAGGAGTTTCAGTACCAGTAGATTTTATAGTAACATATTGAGCAGCTACATATCCATAACCTTTATTGTATTTTATTTTATACCAAGCATTATTATTAGTTTTAGCAACTATATCAAGTTTAGCACCTTTCTTAACGCTACCGATTTGTTTAGAAGAAGTAGAAGCAGCAGCTCTTACTTTAAGGTTATATTTAGGAGTACCAGTAGCAGTCATAGCTGTTTCACTAGTAGTAGGAGTAGTAGGTGTTGTAGAACCAACTTTTACATAAGTACCAGATACATAACCATAACCTTTATTATATTTTATTTTATACCAACCGTTAGAAGTTTTAGCAACTATGTCGATTTTAGCACCTTTCTTTAAAGTTCCTAATTTAGTATAAGAAGCGCCGGCACCTTTTCTAACGTTAAGGTTATTTTTAGTAGTACCAGTAGCAGTGTAAGCAGTTTCAGTAGTAGTAGGAGTTTCTTGTCCTGTAGAGCCTATTTTTACATAAGTACCAGAAACATAACCATAACCTCCATTATATTTTATTTTATACCAACCATTAGAAACTTTAGCAACAATATCTACTTGAGCACCTTTACCTAAAGCACCTAATTGTTTAGAAGAAGCAGATGGAGCTTTTCTAACATTAAGATTTGTTGTTGTAGTTCCTGTTGCTGTGTAAGCAGTTTCAGTTGTAGTTATATCAGAATCTTTAACATTTATATAACTGCTGTAAGTATATCCATATCCATTTTTATATTTTATCTTATACCAACCATTAGAAGATTTAGCAACTATATCTACTTTAGAGCCTTTAGTTAAGATAGTGATTTTGCCATAACTAGTTCCAGGTCCTTTTCTTAAAAATACATTGGTTTTTACTGTACCAGTAGCAGTCATCGCTGTATCTTTTATTGTAGCAGCATAAACTGAGTCTACAGAACTTAAATCACTATAATTTGGTAATGTCGCTATTGACATACCACCAGCACAAACTATAGATGCTAGACCAGTTACCATTACTTTTTGAAAATTATTTTTCATAATAAATACCCCCAATAGCTTTTAGTTTAGTCTTATAATTTAACCTATGATTATAAATATTTTGTAAAATATTTATGTTGTTTTAAAGTCTATATTTATAAGATCTTTTTATTTTCTTTAGAATAACTTCATTATAGCATCATATAAGCTGAATGGTTAGAAAAAAAACTAATTGTAACCATATAGTAATAAAATTAACCAAAGGTAACAAATGGTAACAAAAAATAAAAAATATCATGTATTTTGTAGACAGTATTGTTACCATATAGTAATAAATAAAAAAAAGGGGAGAAATTGTCTAATGAAATCTTTAGGTCTGTCATAAGATTGTCAGAAGTTTTTATTATGGGAGAAGTATGTTTTCAATATTTTTGCCGAATTAAAAAATTTATAGGATATATCAAATTTATAGAATAAAATCTATACATTTATAATATATATAAATTATATTTTAAATATTTTGGGGATCAATTATCTATAAAATACAAAAGTAGATTTAACATCCTAAATATAATTAAATTTTTAATTCGTATGACGATAATCTTGGACTTACTTAAGTATAGCTAAAAATACAAAAGAAGTTTAACAAACTTTTTATAAAGCTAATGAGTAAACGAGAGATTGTCTGACGAAAATCTCGGAGAAGAGAAAATGTCCTCCATTTGCCTAAGTTTATATAATACGGCAAAAAAGATAGAGTAACAAGGTACTTTAATCAGCACCATGTTACTCTATTTTTTGACAGCCATGACGGCAGCTATCTATTTAATATAAATTTATCGATAACGTGGGCAACACCGTCTTCATCATTAGTGCTAGTCACGTAATTTGCAATTCCTTTAATCTCATCAGTTGCATTCCCCATAGCAACACCAAGTCCCGCATATTCTATCATGTGTTTGTCGTTACCAGCATCGCCGACACAGATAACTTCATCTTGATTTATACCAAGTTTTTCTGATAAAAGGCCAATCCCAGCACCTTTATTGGCATCGCGATTTAATATTTCTAAGAAAAATGGTGTACTTCTAACGATAGTGTATTTTTCATAGTACTCTTCTGGTATTTTCTTTATACATTCGTCTAGTATTTCAGGATGATCTATCATCATAAATTTTGACATTTCTATATCTTTAGGAACTTTATTTAATTCAGTTACGTTTAGATGGGCACCAGTTAAATAAGCTTCAAGAATCGTATAATCACTTACATCTTTATTAAAAGTATAGACAGTTTTTGTATCGTAGAAGTGACTTCTAGAACCAACTTCTAAACTAAGATTGTATAAATCGCAAAGGTCTTGATAATCTAAAGTTAAGTGAGAGATAGCTTCTCCAGTGAATGCATCTTGAACAAGAGCTCCATTAAATGTAGTGACGTAGTCGCCTTCTTCTTTAAGATTTAATTCTTCAAGAAAATCTTCAACACCTTTTAAAGGTCTTCCTGTACATAAAACAACTTTAACGCCTTTTTCTTTACTTTTTTTGATCGCTTCTTTGACATTTTCTGTGATTTGATGAGAACTATTTAGCAAAGTACCATCAATGTCTAATGCTATTAATTTATATTCCATATCTACCTCCTAAATATATTTGATTTTAATTATAAGTTAATATTATAGAAAAGTAAACATAGTGACAAATAATGGCGTATATAGTATAAAGTTGATATAAATACTTAAATTGGTAAAATTTACGATAAACATTGACAATTAATTACAGTTAAGATAGTATATGTAAAAACAAGGTCGAGGGAAAGTTATGACCAAAGTTAAAAATATATTATAAAAAGGGGGAAACTTTATGGAACAACGCCAGACTGTAGAGAGGCAAATTGAAAAGAAAAAACTTTCAGACAAGATTTTAACTAGCATCGAAACAGTGGGAAACAAACTACCAGACCCAGTGACAATGTTTGTTGCTTTATGTGCAATTATCTTAGTAGTATCTTACATTGTTGGAACAAAAGGAGTGACAGTAATTCATCCTGGAACAGGAGAAGCTGTAACAGCAGTTAACTTATTAAGTATTGAGCAACTTCAAAATTTATTAGGAAGTATAGTTAGCAACTTCCAAGGGTTTGCACCACTTGGATTAGTTTTAGTAACTATGATAGGGGCAGGTGTATGTGATAAATCTAGCCTTATGGTTACAACAATAAAAGCATCAGTATCTAAAATACCAAAAGAAAGAGTAACTTTAGTAGTTATGACAATCGGTATGTTGGCGAATATAGCATCTGATGCAGGTACAATATTATTCCCACCATTAGCTGCATTAGTTTATTTAGGTGTGGGAAGACACCCATTAATCGGACTATTCTCAGGATATGCGGCAGTTTGTCTAGGATTTGCTGCAAATATAATGATAAGTGTAAATGATATATTAGCTGCTAGTTTTACAGTGCCAGCTGCACAAATGCTAGATGCAAACTATGATGCTAATGCGACAATGAACTTAATATTCATGATAGCATCAACTTTTGTTTTAATAGGATTATCAACTTGGGTAACTGAAAAAATAATAGCGCCTAGATTCGGTAAATATGAAGGTGATGCACAATTAGATGTAGACCAAAATATAACTAAGGAAGAGTCAAAAGGGCTTAAAAAAGCTGGTATATCTCTACTTATATATATAGCTATAATAGTAGCTTTAAGTGTAATAGGTGAAAAACCATTCTTAGCAGACCCAGAAACAGGGGCTTTATTATCTAGTAATGCACCTTTAATGAAAGGTATGGTTCCTCTAACTGCATTAGCATTCTTTATACCAGGTTTAGTTTATGGAAAAGCTGTTGGAATAATTAAAACAGATAAAGACGTTGTAAAATTAATGGGAGAAGCTATGAGCGATATGGGTGGATACATAATCTTAGCTTTTGTAGCTTCTCAATTCTTACAATTATTCACAAACAGTAACTTAGGGATAATAATAGCAGTTAAAGGTGGAGAATTCCTTGAAAATGCTGGAATAGGTGGGCCTGCTTTATTAATAGGATTTATAATACTTTCATGTTTTATAAACTTATTTATAGGAAGTGCTTCGGCAAAATGGGCGATACTTGCACCGATATTTGTACCTATGTTTATGATGGTTGGATATAACCCAGCATTGACACAAATGGCATATCGTATAGGTGACTGTATAACAAACCCACTAAGTCCATTATTCCCATACTTCCCAATAATACTTGCATTCACTAGAAAATATGATGAAGAAGCTGGTATGGGTACAATAATAGCAAATATGCTTCCATACTCAATAACATTCTTAATAGTATGGACATTATTATTAATTCTATTTATGGTATTTAATATTCCTCTAGGACCAGGAATACTACCATCATATAGTTTACATTAAGGTTATACACAGGCATGGAATGAAAGTTTTCCATGCCTTTAAATATAATAATCAAAAATAAGGAGAAATATTATGTTATCGAAAGAGAGAATTATAGATACTTTTATAAAATTAGTAAAAATAGATAGCCCTTCTGGAGAAGAAAAACAAATAGCAGATTATTTAGTTGAGCATTTTAAAGATAGAGGTTTAGAAGTAAGTGTAGACAATGCAGGAGAAAAATTCGGTGGAAATGCAGGAAATATAGTCGCATATTTAAAAGGAAATAGCAATGTAGCTCCGATTACTTTCTGCGCACATATGGACCAAGTGAGCCCATGCAGAGGGGTGAATCCTATAATAGATGGAAATATAATAAGAACTGATGGGACTACAACTTTAGGAGCTGACGACAAATTAGGAATCGCGATAATACTAGAAGCTTTAGAAGATATAATCGAGTCAAACTGTGAACATAGAGATATATACATATTATTTACAGTATCTGAAGAAGATGGATTATTAGGAGCAAAACAATTTACTGGTGAAAACTTACCGTGTAAAGATCTAATTGTGCTTGATTATTTGGGCAAACCTGGAGCTGTTGCTTATAAGGCACCTGCTATGGAAAAGATAAAATGCACATTTAAGGGTAAAAAAGCACATGCGGGGATAGAGCCTGAAAAAGGAATAAATGCCATCGTCGTTGCATCAGATGCTATATCAAATATGCATATAGGTAGAATTGATGAACTGACTACTTCAAATATAGGTTGTATAGAGGGTGGAGGAGCTACTAATATAGTTACAGATTCAGTTACTTTTACTGCTGAAATACGCTCTCATATAGCAGACAAACTTCAAGAAGAAATAGAGCACATGGAGAAATGCTGCAGGGAAGCTGCACAAAAATTTGGAGCAGAATATGAGTTTACACATGAAAATTGTTATCCACCATTTTCACTTGATTTAGAAAGTGATTTATATAAACTTACAGAAAAAGCTATCTTAAAAGAAGGTATAACTCCAGAGCCAATTGTAATAGGTGGTGGAAGTGATGCCAATATATTAGCAGCACTAGGATATCAAAGTGCAATACTTAGTATAGGGATGTATGAACCACATGCAGTAACAGAATATCTAAAAATAGATGAAATGTGGGATACATTAAAAGTAGTCCGTAATATGATGGATATATAAACTTAAATTAAATAGGGAAATATATAAATATTTTAGGGAGAGATATTATGAATAAAAGCGAATTAAAACAACTGTGTATTAAGACAATAGATGAAAATAGAGATGAAATTATACGTATAGGTAATGAAATATATAAAAATCCAGAGCTAGGGTATAAGGAGTTTAAATCAACTGAAATCGTAAAAAAAGCGATGGAAAATTTAGAAGGAAGACTTGAAACTGAGATAGCATATACAGGGTGCAAGATTGTTGCTAATGAAGAAAAAAGTGGGCCAAGGGTTGCGATTATTGGTGAATTAGATTCAGTAGTTTGTGCAGACCACAAAGACGCAAACGAGCTTGGTAATATACATGCTTGCGGACATAATGTTCAAATTGCAAATATGATAGGAGCTGCATTTGGTATATTAAAATCAGGTGTATTTAAACATTTAGATGGTTCTATGGAGTTTATCGCAATACCAGCGGAGGAATGTGTAGACTATGAATATAGAGCTAATTTACAAAAAGAAAATAAAATTAAATATATAGGTGGAAAACAAGAATACTTATATAGAAATGGATTTGACGATACAGATATAGTTTTACAATGCCATATGATAGGCTTAGAAGAAGGGAAAGAGTGCATAATCAATACAGATACTAATGGATTTATGTCAAAAATGGTTACATTCTACGGCAAATCTTCTCATGCTGGATTCGCCCCACATGAAGGTGTAAATGCATTAAATATGGCAGAGCTTGCGATGAATAACATCCACGCACAAAGGGAGACATTTAGAGATGAGGACAAAGTAAGAGTAAGTATCGTTATAAGCAATGGAGGAGATTTAGTAAACGTAGTTCCTTCAAAGGTAACTATGGAGATTATGGTTCGTGCATTTAGCATAGATGCTATGACAGATGCCAACAAAAAAGTAAACCGCGCACTTCAAGCTGCTGCACTTACGTTAGGTGGAAATGTTGAGATAAAAGACTCTATAGGATATTTACCTATGAAGACAGACAGAAACTTAGGCGATATTTATAAACAAAATATGATGGAATATGCAAATCTAACAGAAGACAACTTCATAATGGACTACCAAACAGCAGGTTCAACTGATTTAGGAGATATATCTCAAATTATGCCTTGTTTACATGTTTGGTCTAATGGTGTTACTGGAGGATTACATACTGAAGAGTATAATATGGAAGACGAGGAAAAAGCTTATATACTTCCAGCAAAAATGCTAGCTCTTAGTTTAATAGATCTTCTTTATGATGATGCAAGCCAAGCTAAAGATATAATAGGTAAATTTGATCCATTCTTTACAAAGGAGCAATACTTAAACTTTTTAGATGATTATGTAGCTACTCATAATTTTAATTATATGGAGTAGTTAAAGAATTGTTTTAAGTATAAAAATTAAAAAATAGTTTTTTAAAACAGAAGCCCAATTTGACTTAAGGGTTTCTGTTTTTTTATATTGTTAATATTTAAGAAATATTCGAAGGGTTTGACCATTATTAGAGTGAATTTACAAACTATAAAAATATATGTATATGTAAAAATTGGATGTTATAGTAAGGTTTTTGATAAAAAAATAACGGTAAAACATGGATAATGGGATGGTTTTAGACCCGATGAAATGTATGATATTGATATAAAAACGTTTTCTTAAAAACAATCACAAAAAATGTGATAAAAAAATAACAAAGTTATTGACATTATGTTTTGAATCATTTAATATATAAATATGTCAAGCAGGACATAAGAAAAAAGGGTTTCTTAATTGACATGTGAAAGGGTAAATTAGATTTACAACACTAAAAAATTGTAAATCTTAAAAATAAATTAACAAAGGTATACATATAAATTATTGAACAGATTAGGGATAAGATTTATATTATTACCGAGTATAAAAGACATAATAGGGGGATAAAACACATGATAGTAAATAGTGTAGAGACATTACAAAAGAAAATGGCTCAGGTAAGGGCAGCACAAGCAGAATTTGCAAAATTCACTCAAGAGCAAGTAGATGAAATCTTCTTCCAAGTTTCAATGGCAGCAAACCAAGCGAGAATACCACTTGCAAAAATGGCTGTAGAAGAAACTGGAATAGGGGTAGCAGAAGATAAAGTTATAAAAAATCACTATGCATCAGAATACATATACAATGCATATAAAGATGTTAAAACTTGCGGAATTATAGAAAAAGACGACGCATTCGGAATAACTAAAATAGCAGAACCAGTAGGGGTTTTAGCAGGGATAATACCAACAACAAACCCAACTTCAACAGCAATATTCAAATGCTTAATAGCATTAAAATCTAGAAATGGGATAGTATTCTCACCACATCCAAGAGCTAAAAATTGTACAATAGCAGCAGCAAAATTATGTTTAGAAGCGGCAGTTAAAGCTGGAGCACCAGAAGGAATAATCGGTTGGATAGATGAGCCATCTGTTGAACTATCTGCTGAAGTAATGAGCGCGTGTGACACAGTATTAGCAACTGGTGGACCAGGAATGGTTAAAGCAGCTTATTCCTCAGGAAAACCAGCATTAGGGGTTGGATCAGGAAACACTCCAATAATATTCGACGAATCTTGTGATATAAAAGTTGCTGTATCTTCAGTAATACATTCAAAAACTTTCGACAACGGAACAATATGTGCATCTGAACAATCAGTAATAGTAGATGCTTCTATATATGAAGAAGTTAAACAAGAATTCAGAGCTAGAAAAGCTTACATAGCAGAAGGTGAAGAGCTAGTAAAATTAAAGAAAATAGTTCTTGGAGCAAACGGTTCAATGAACGCTAAATTAGTTGGTAGACCAGCAATAGAAATAGCTCAAGAAGCAGGATTTGAAGTACCAGCTGATACAAAATTAATAATAGGTGAAGCTACTTCAACAGATATATCTGAACCACTAGCTCACGAAAAATTATTCCCACTATTATCAATGTACAAAGCTGACGACTTTGATGATGCAGTAGATAAAGCAGATGAATTAGTACAAGGTGGGGGAATAGGACATACTGCAGGTATATACATAGATGTAGTAAACAACCAAGAAAAATTAACTGAATTCGAAAACAGAATGAAAGCTTGTAGAATATTAGTTAATACACCATCAGCTCAAGGTGGTATAGGGGATATATATAACTTTAAATTATCACCATCATTAACATTAGGTTGTGGTTCTTGGGGTAACAACTCATTCTCAGGACAAGTTGGACCACTTCAATTAATAAACATAAAAACTGTAGCAGAAAGAAGGGAAAATATGCTTTGGTTTAGAACACCTGCTAAAACATTTATCAAAAAAGGATGCTTAGGAGTAGCAATAAAAGAATTAGGACCAGAATACTACGACTTCAAAAAAGCATTTATAGTAACTGACTCATTCTTATATGAAAATGGATATACTAAACCAGTAACAGATCAACTTGATGCTATGGGAATACAACATGCTACATTCTCAGAAGTAGAACCAGACCCAACACTTGCATGCGCTAAAAAAGGTGCAGAACAAATGAGATTATTCAATCCAGATGTAGTAATAGCAGTTGGTGGAGGTTCAGCAATGGACGCTGCTAAAATCATGTGGGTTATGTATGAACATCCAGAATGCAACTTCTTAGATTTAGCAATGAGATTTATGGATATAAGAAAAAGAGTTTATCAATTCCCACAAATGGGTAAAAAAGCTAAATTCGTAGCAATACCAACTTCTTCAGGTACAGGTTCAGAAGTAACACCATTCGCTGTTATAACTGATGAAGAAACTGGACAAAAATATCCACTTGCAGACTACGAACTAATGCCAACAATAGCAATAGTAGATGCTGACATGATGATGCACCAACCAAAAGGATTAACATCAGCATCAGGAATAGATGCTTTAACACATTCACTAGAAGCATATGCTTCAATGTTACAAACTGAATTTACTGATGGTTTAGCATTACAAGCAACTAAATCAATATTTGAATATTTACCAAGAGCTTATGAAAATGGAGCAAAAGATCCAATAGCTAGAGAAAAAATGGCTCATGCATCAACAATGGCAGGTATGGCATTTGCAAATGCATTCTTAGGTGTTTGCCACTCATTAGCTCATAAATTAGGTGCTTACCACCATATACCACATGGTGTTGCAAATGCACTATTAATAAACCAAGTATTAGAGTTCAATGTAAACTCTGCTCCAAGAAAAATGGGTACTTTCCCACAATACGCTTATCCAAACATGTTAGCTAGATACGCTGAAGTAGCTACATTCGTTGGTTGCACAGGAACAGATGAGGAAAAATTTGAACAATTAAAACAAAAAATAGAAGACTTAAAAGCAACTGTAGGAATACCAAGCACAATAAGTGAATTTGGTGTAGATGAACAAGCATTCTTAGATACATTAGATGAAATGGTTGAAGCAGCATTTGACGATCAATGTACTGGTGCTAACCCAAGATATCCATTATTCTCAGAAATAAGAGAAATGTATTTAAGAGCTTACTATGGAGATGCTAAATATGAATTAATGAATTCTACAGAAACTCAAAGAGTAGAAGTAAAAATAGAAGAAGACAACAAAGTAGAAGCAGAACACAAAAAAGATATAAAAGAAAAAATAAAAGCTAAAGCTGAAAAAGTTAAAGCTGGAGTTAGATAATAAAAATTATTATAAACATAAATATGATATAAAGTTACAAAAGAAAATAGAAACGAATAGTACTTGTCTATCTGGGGGGATAAAATGGAACTAATCGTGAAACACATAGAAACACATACAATAAATAGATAAAATCATAAAATTCATAACAATATAGATAAAATAGATAAAAAATAAAAACCGTAAAAAATAGTTTAGTTTAAAAAAGTTTAGAAATGTTAAAAATACCATGTATTAAAAAAACAAATTTATATACCAAAAGAGGGGGCGACCCCTCTTTTGTGTTAAAAAAATTAATATCCAAAAACAATATTTGTGTAACAAAATGACAACATTTTTCATAAAATAAAAATACAAATAATAATATTTATTTGTATGAAAATTATAAAAATGGTGAAAATAATAAAAATATTTATTGACAAAAAATATTTATTGTTGTAAATTTATATTATGAAAATTGGAAGAAAATTCAAAGGCGATGAAGGGAAGAGTAATTATAAAAACGGAGTTAGAGCGAGCTGGTTATGGTGTGAGTCCAGTACAAAGTTTATAATGAAGAACATCCCGGAGCTACTAACCGAAATCATATTGAGAGTAGACTTAGTCGGAACCAAACCGTTACAATTGGTGGCGTATAGTAGTACGCTAATTGAGGTGAACATTAGTTAATTTAGGTGGTACCGCGGAAGTGCAGTCTTTCGTCCTATAGATAGGATGAAGGGCTTTTTTTAATTTAAAGAATTAAAATGATAAGCATATGTTCTATGTTATCATCTGAAATATGATTTTGAAGACTACAAATTATAATATATTAAAAATTAAAGGAAAAGGGAGTATAAGATTATGTGTTTAGTAATACCAAAAGAATATAAAAATAGTTTAGGTGTAATAGAAACTCAACAAGCAATAAAAGATTTAAAGGATTTCTTTGAAAATAGATTAAGTGAAATGTTAAAATTAACAAGGGTATCATCACCACTGTTTGTTTTACCAGAAACAGGTACAAATGACAACTTAAACGGTGTAGAGACACCAGTAAGTTTTGAAGTACCATATCTTCACAAAGATGCTGAAATAGTACATTCATTAGCAAAATGGAAGAGAATGGCGCTTAAAAAATATGGATTCCAAGTTGGTAGAGGTCTTTATACTGATATGAATGCTATCAGAAAAGACGAAGAGCTAGACAACTTACACTCATTATATGTAGACCAATGGGACTGGGAGCTTGTAATAGCTAAAGAAGACAGAACAATGGATACTTTAAAAGACGTAGTTAGATCATTATTCAAAGTATTTAAAGAAACTGAAGAACATGTTCATGAAATATATCCAGAAGTATGGTGTGAACTACCTGACGAAATAACATTTATAACTTCTCAAGAGTTATTAGATATGTATCCAGATTTAACACCAAAAGAAAGAGAAGATGCAATAGTTAAAGAAAAGAAAGCAGTATTTTTAATGCAAATAGGGAAGACATTGAGTACTGGTGAAAAACACGACGGAAGAAGTCCAGACTATGACGATTGGGATTTAAACGGAGATATATTATTCTACAATGCCGTATTAGATCAAGCGATAGAACTTTCTTCTATGGGAATTAGAGTTGACGAAGAGGCACTAGAAAGACAATTAAAAGCAGCAGGATGCGAAGACAGAAAAGAATTAGATTATCACAAAGCATTATTAGATGGAAAACTACCTTATACAATTGGTGGAGGAATCGGTCAATCTAGAATATGTATGTTCTTCTTAAACAAAGCTCATATAGGCGAAGTTCAAGTTGGAATTTGGCCAGAAGAAATGGTTCAAGAATGTAGCCAAGCGGGAATAGAATTATTATAAAATAGATAATATTTAAATATATAAATAGAGAACTGTATAACATTTAAGTTTATACAGTTCTTTTTTTATAATAATTAGGAAATTATAATATTCTTAAATATTGAATATTTAATGATATTCAATATAAATTTATTGAAAAACGATAAAAATAAATTGACATACAATAAAGCTGGAGCTATAATTTAGTTAATAATGATATAGGGGAGTATAAAGTATCATAAAAGAAGATAAAAAACTTTGGTTTAGGAGGGGGATATATGTTTAAAAATAAATCTTTAATAATAGCGGCTTTAGTCGTAATTGTGATGGGAACTATTTCGATTTTTTACTTTGGGAAACCAGTTGAAAATAAAGAATCCTATAATATAATCGCAATCAACAATACTGGAGAAGATATAAAGAGTATAGGTTATGAGACAGAAAAACAATCTGGTGATGTAATTAACGCAGACAACAGCATGATAAAAAACAAAGAAGAGATATATTTAGATGTAGAGGGATCAAAATTTAAAATGTCGATTACAGACAAATACGATAAAAAATTTTTGAGCCAAGAAATGACTATAGATTTAAATAAAGATAAAAAATATGAAGTATCAATTGAAAAAGATAAAAATAATAAATATACATTTGAGATAAGGGAGACATGGAGAAAATAAAACAATTCTATAATTATATTATTTTATATAAAAATATGTTATCATAAACTTGTTTTTGAAAATAATATAGGGAGGAATTGAGATTTGATTAGTTTATTGTTAATGGGGCAAATAGGACAGCTATTTCTTATGATACTTATGGGGTATATTTTAGTAAAGTCAGGCTTACTAAAATCAACAGACAGCAAAACAATATCCGTAATTGTGCTTTACTTAGTAATACCATGCACAATCATAAATTCATTTCAAGTAGATTACACTGTAGAAACTAGAAATGGGTTGATTTTGGCAGTTATAGCGGCGATATTTATTCATATAATATTCTTTGCGTTGACAAAATTATTAGGTAAAATATTTAAATTTAACTCAATAGAAAAGGCATCAATTATATATAGTAATGCCGGAAATTTAATTATACCAATAGTAGCGGGAATTTTGGGAGATAAGTGGGTACTATATTGCTGTGGATTTATGTCTGTTCAGCTTGTATTTTTATGGACACATTGCAAGATGATGATAAGCAAAGAAAAGGGAGCAGATTTACGCAAGATCGTAGTAAATGTAAATACTATAGCGATAGTAATCGGGCTTGTTTTATTTATAACTGGGATAAAATTGCCGGGAATAGCTAAAGATACAGTAGCTGCTGTTTCAAAATTAATAGCACCGCTTAGTATGATAGTTGCGGGGATGCTAATGGCAGGTGTGAGACTTAGAACAATATTCACAACTAAGAGAATTTATCTAGTAGCATTAATGAGGATGATAATTTATCCAGCAGTTGTATTAGTATTTTTCAAATTAACTAATTTGACAAGTTATGCTCTTGATGGTTACACAATACTATTAATAAGCTTTTTGGCGACTATGACACCATCAGCATCTACAGTAACCCAAATGGCACAAGTTTACGATAATGATGCCGATTATGCTAATATGATAAATGTATTTACCGTATTAGTTTGTATAGCGACTATGCCACTTATGGTTATGGCATATGAAATGGTATTAAAATAAAATCAAATAAATTTATACTATTATAGTATTTTGTAAATAAAATATGAAAAAGGCTATCTAAACTACATTATTGTAATTGAGATAGCCTTTTTTGTTGTATATTGAATTTGTAAAAAGCTTATTTAAATCTTACATATGCATATATGTGCAATTGTAAATATCTTATATAAAAACTACTTATTATATAAGATAACTTATTAAACAAACTATTGCAAGTATTATAAAATTTATAATCATAATACAACATCATACAAAGCTGTTAAAATTTTTCTATATGAAGAATTTATCTAAGAAGATTGGCTAAATATTATTTTAAAAACTATTGAAATATTATCAAAATGATAGTACAATGAAATGGTTGGGTGTTATCAAAATGATAGCCGAAGTATTTTTAAAAAAATTTAAAAAATGTAAATATTATTATATACTTTTTCCTATAATATACATAGGGTTTATAATAAATTAAATAAAAAACAAACAAAGACACAGGAGGAAGAGGAATGTTAGAAAGTAATTTTTTTACAAAGTTCTTACAACTTAGTGATTTTAGAACTTTGGCATTTATCGTAGCATTAATAGCATTATTTAAAGTAATCAACGTACTTCAAAAGAAAAAGGTTAGCTTTTCTACAAGAATGATTACAGGAACAGTTTTAGGATTAGTTTTAGGAGTTATAGTACAAGCCGTTGCTAAATTCCCAGATTCACCAAAGGATATAGCTTGGATAAGTGAATTATCTGGATGGTATGGATTTGTTGGTGGTGGATTTATAGACTTATTAAAAATGTTAGTTATTCCACTTATATTATTATCAATAATAAGAGTAATAATGAATATGAAAGGTGATAACCTTGGAAAACTTACAACAAAAACAATAGGTGCATTAATAGGTTTAACAGTTTTCGCTGCTATAACAGGTATAGTATTAGCAATATTATTTAACCTTGGTCAAGGATTTGATGCAGGAAATAATACTGCAGAAATTAGAGAAGCAGTTTCTTTAACTGAAACAATAAGAGGTCTTTTACCAAGTAATATAGTATCATCAATGGCAGAAGGAAATATAGTTGGTGTAGTTATATTCTCAGCATTTGTTGGGACTTCAATAAGACGTTTAAGCAAAAAACATGCAGAGACTATCGAGCCATTTGTAAAATGGGTTGAAGCATCTTATAAAATAATAATAAGTGTAACTATGACAATAATTAAATTTATGCCATATGCAGTTGTAGCATTACTTGCAAATACTATAATTTCAAATGGAATAGGTGTACTTGCATCTGTTGGTAAATTTATAGCTTGTTTATATTTAGCTGTACTTATAATGTTAGTAGTTCATATGATAGTAGCTATGTTAAATGGAGTTAGCCCAATATCATATATAAAAAATGCTTCAGAACCACTGATTCTAGCATTTACTTCTCGTTCAAGTTTAGGAACATTACCTGTTACAATTGAAACTTTAGAGAAAAAATTTGATGTTAACAACGGGGTTGCAACTTTTGTATCTAGTTTAGGGTCAAATATGGGGATGAATGGATGTGCAGGAATCTATCCAGCACTTACAGCAGTAATGCTTGCACAAATAACTAAAACACCTATAGATATAAGCTTCTGCATGATGCTTTTAGTAATTATAGCAATTAGTTCATTTGGTATAGCTGGTCTTCCAGGTACTGCAACAATAGCAATATCTGTAGTTATATCTGGTATGGGGATGGAAGCATACTTCCCACTTCTTGGTGCAGTAATAGCAGTTGATCCAATACTAGACATGGGTAGAACTATGTTAAATGTAAGTGGAACAATAACAAGTTCAATTGCTGTTGATAGAGGTTTAAAAAGAGATGAAGCAAAATCAAATAATACAGTTAAATAAAAAAGCTGTTTAATTTGATTTAAAATTGAATAAAATAATTGTGATATAAGAGGGCGGGCTATTAGATAGGAGGAATTCTGTTTTTGGCTCGCCCTTTAAATTTAATATAGATTTAGGAGGCAATATGAGAATAATTATAATTGGAGGAATTGCTGCAGGAATGAGTGCAGCTGCTAAATTAAGAAGAACTGATAGAGAAGCAGAAATAGTTGTATACGAAAAATCTCCACATATATCTTTCGGTGCTTGTGGGCTACCTTACTATGTTGGAGGAAATTTTGACAATGTTGACAGAATGTTAGTTAGAACGCCAGAAAAGGTTAGAGAAACAGGAATAGATGTAAAAGTAGAGCATGAAGTTGTAAGTTTAAATGTAAAAGCTAAAACTATAGAAGTAAAAGATTTACAAAGTGGCGAAGTTTTCAAAGACAATTACGATAGATTAATGATAGCGACAGGCGCTGCTACTGTAATACCACCTATAAAAAATATCGAAACTGCTTATACACTTAGAAGTGTAGAAGATGGAGAAAAATTAAAAGAAAAAATGCAAGATGAATCTGTTAAAAAAGTCGCTATAATAGGAGCAGGATTTATAGGATTAGAAGTAGCAGATGTTGCAAAAGAATTAGGCAAAGAAGTTTGTGTATTTAATACAGGTAGCAGAATACTTGAAAATGTACTTGATAAAGAAGTTACAGAAATACTTGAAGAAAACTTAAAATCTCATGGAGTTGAACTATATTTCAATTCAATGGTGAAATCTTTAGAAACTTCAGAATGTAAGACTAAAGTTATAACTGATACTAATGAAGTTGAAGTAGACTTAGTTGTACTAGCAGCAGGAGTAAGACCGAATACATCATTCTTAAAAGAAACAGGAATAGAGATGTTAAAAAATGGAGCTATAGTAATAGACGACCAAGGAAGAACATCTATAGAAGATATCTATGCTGCTGGTGACTGTGCTACTGTTTACCACCTTGTAAAACAACAACAAGTTTATATACCACTTGCTACAAATGCAAACAAATTAGGTCGTATAGTAGGCTCTAACTTAGGTGGAAAACCTGAGAAGTTCCAAGGAACACTAGGTTCAAGCTGTATAAAACTTCTAGATATGGAAGCTGCAGCAACAGGAATAACAGAAGCCGACGCTAAAAAAATGAACTTAAACTACAAGACTACATTTATAACAGATAAAAATCACACTGATTACTGTCCAGGACAAGAAAAGATATCTATAAAATTAATTTATGATGCAGATACAAAAGTAATCCTAGGAGGTCAAGCAGTAGGTAAATCAGATGCAGTGCAAAGAACAAACGTACTTGCAACTGCTATATTTGCAAAAATGACAACTACTCAACTTGGAATGCTTGACTTATGCTATGCACCGCCATTTGCTAGAACATGGGATGCACTTAATATAGCTGGAAATGTATCTAAATAATAAAATATATAGCCAACAACAATAAAAGATGTTAAAATATACGTTAAAGTAATTTTGCTATCTTAAATAAGATAGATGATTAAGTTAAATAGGACTCTCTTTATTTGAGCAATAATAAGGAGGGTCTTTTTATGCAATTATAAATTATAAAAATTAAATAAACATAGGGAGGAATAATTATGACTAATGATATGACAAAGGGAAATCCCCTAAAAATCTTTATCTATTTCACGATACCACTTTTAATCGGAAATATATTTCAACAGCTTTATAGCATGGTCGATACTATAATAGTAGGACGATTTGTTGGCGTTAATGCACTTGCAGCATTGGGTGCATGTAACTCACTATTTTTCTTAGTAAATGGTCTAGTATTGGGACTTACAAGTGGATTTGCCGTATTGGTAGCACAAAAATTTGGCGCTAAAGACGAGCAAGGCGTAAAAAAGGCAGTTGCGAGTAATATAACACTTACTGTAGTATTAACGGCGATAATCACAGTAATAGCTATATTATCAGTAAAACCACTTCTTAATATGATGAATACACCTGGCAACATTTATGAAGATGCTAGAATATATATTACAATAATTTATGCAGGAGTAATAACTCAAACAGTATATAATATGGCTGCAGGTATATTAAGAGCATTAGGAGATAGTAAAACTCCACTATATTTCTTAATAGTAGCATCAATTTTAAACGTAATTTTAGACTTAGTTTTCATAATAAATTTCAAGATGGGAGTTGCAGGAGCTGCATATGCGACAAATATAGCACAAGGAGTATCTGGGCTGCTTTGTTTAATATATAGCTACAAGAAGTTTAAAATATTAAGACT
>CAMEPL010000030.1 GCA_945931665.1 uncultured Clostridium sp.
TTAATATATTAGAAAAGGGGAGAGAAAATGCAACAAGTACAACAAACAAAAGTTAATACAAAAGACCTAGTAGAAACAGCGCTTTTAATTGCACTAGTTTATATAGCTACAAGATTTATAAATATAAGATTGCCAATAGCAGCATCTGGTGGACTAGTTCACTTAGGAAATACAATGTTATTTATTTCAGCGATAGTATTTGGACCTAAAAAAGGTGCAGCAGCAGGGGCATTTGGAATGGGGTTATTTGATTTATTATCAGAATGGGCAATGTGGGCTCCATTTACATTTGTAATAAGAGGAATTATGGGATATATAATAGGTAAAATAGCTTGGTCTAATGGAAGAAATGGAGATAATATGCTTGTAAATATTGCGGGTATATTAGTATCAGGAATATGGATGATAATCGGATATTATATAACAGAAGGGGTTTTATATGGAAACTGGGTATCACCAGTTATGTCAATACCAGGTAATATAACTCAAATAGTAGTTGGATTAGTAATTGGGGTTCCAGTTGCTAAAGCATTAAAAAGATATATAAAATAACATCATTAATTTGAAAGGACAATCTATAAAATAAAAATTATTTTGAATATATAAAAAGGAGGCAACCTACCTCCTTTTTTAATATCTAGAAAATTATAATTTTTTTATTTCATTCTATCTTGTTTATATAAATTTCTAATATTGTAAATACCAAGTATTACACAGAATACTGCTATAGCTATTTTTGCCATACCTTACCTCCAAATATAATTAACAAGAATATTCATCAACGTCATTAAATAATTTATTTAATACTTTTTTAATTATATCATAATTAAAACCTTTATAAGCTAAATGATTACCTATTTTTTGATATGCTTTTCTTGGATCTTCATTTTTCAATCTATCATATCTTTTTTTGCCTAGATAAAGAGCATTTTCAAATTCTTTATCAATATCTATTTCGTCTATTGCACTTTCAATAATGTTTTTATCTATACCTTTGTTGTATAAATTTTGTTTTATTTTATTTTTACCGTATTTATTTAAATTTACATTAGTATTTACTATTCGGCTTGCTAAATCTTCATCATCTACAAATTTATATTTTTGTAAAAATTCAATAACTTTCTCTATTGTGTCTTCCTCGTAATCTGAAGATAGTTTTTGTCTTATTTGTTTTTCAGATTGACTTGCTTTTGAAAGTATAGATAATGCCTTGTTTTTAGCCTTCATATACATTTCATTATCTAAAATATTTTTAAGGTTATTAGGATCAATTTCTTGTCCTTTTTTTAAATTAAAAGTAAAGACTAGTTCTTTATAAATTGCCATAAAAAATTTTTCATCTACATATATGTTAACTCTATCATCTCTTTTCTTCTGAGATTCTATTTTTGTTATAATTCCCATGTTTATTCTCCTTATTTTTTGTTAATATTTATATTATACTACATAAGATTATTGACAAAAAACAGTCATTTTAAATAATAATTTATTAAATGGTAAGATAATAAAGATTTTTATACCCGATATAATTAAAAATGATATAATACTATTATATTTGTAAAAAAGGAGAGTATTGATGAGTATTTACGATTTAGTTATCGAATCTAAATTTTATAATAACGATAAAATAGCGGATTTTGAAAAAAATTACGAGGGACTGAGAGTAGGAGTTTTGGGAGGAACTTTTGATCCTATACATTATGCCCACTTGGCGACTGCTGAATTTATTAGATGCAAATATAAATTAGATAAGATTATATTTATACCATCTGGAGACCCACCACATAAATTATGGAATATTACTAATAAATACGATAGATATAATATGGTATTATTATCAATTGCTAAAAATATGGATTTTATAGCATTTAATACTGAAATAGAGAAAAAGGGAAAAACATATACTGTAGATACACTTAGATATCTAAATGAAAGTTATCCGGGGGCACAATTTTTCTTTATAACAGGTGCAGATGCAATATGTGATATAGAAGAGTGGAAAGATGTAGAGGAAAACTTTAAACTAGCTACTTTTATAGCTGCTACTAGACCTGGAATAAGTTTACTTAGAGCACAAGAACAAATTGAAAAGCTTGAAAAAAAATATAATGCAAACATAATAAGCGTATATGTTCCATCTTTAGATATTTCATCTACATACATAAGAGACCAGTTAAAAAGAGGTAATTCAGTAAGATATTTAATTCCTGAAAATGTAGAAAAATACATATATGAGAAAAATTTATACGGGGTTGGAGATGAATAATTTGGATATAAATAATATAGATACAAAAAAAATAATAGAAAAATTAAATACAATGCTTAAACCAAATAGATTAGCACATTCAATTAATGTAGCTAATTGTGCAGTTAAATTAAGTGAAATATACGGCTGTGATACGGGAAAAGCTTATTTAGCTGGTCTTGTACATGACTGCGCAAAATATTTTACAAAAGACCAAATAGATTCTTATGTGAAAAAGTATAATATAAAATTAGACCCATTAGAAGTTAATAATATATCACTATCTCATAGTGTTATTGGATCTTTTGTAATACAAGATGTATTTAACATACAAGATATGGATATAATAAATGCTGTGAGATATCATACAACAGGAAGGGAAAATATGTCTACACTAGAAAAGATAATATTTATGGCGGATATGATAGAAGAAGGTCGTAATTTTCCTGGAGTTGACGAGCTTAGAAAACTATCATTTAATGGACAGCTAGATAAGGCATTAATTACTTCATTCAACAATACAATAAAATTTGTAATAGAAAACAACCAGTTAATTCATCCAAGAAGTGTAAGCGCTAGAAATTATCTTATGCAAGAAAATATTTAAATTTGTTGGTTCAAGTCTAAATATATGATATAATAGATGAATATGTTGTTTTATAATGTATGAACTATACATTATATATAAAAACAATTTTTATGAAAGTGAGGTAAATAAATGACAGTTGAACAAATGGTAAAAGTTGCATATGATGCAATTGACGATAAATTAGGCCAAGATATATCGATAATTAATATAGGAAAAGTTTCTAGTCTTTGTGATTATTTTATAATAGCTACAGCTTCTTCATCTAGACAAGTAAAAGCTATAGCTGATAGTGTACAAGATGCATTCACAGAACAAGGTATAGAACCAAGAGCTAAAGAAGGTTATGATACACAAACTTGGATATTACTTGATTATGGCGATATAATAGTACATGTATTTGATGAAGAAAATAGAGAGTTCTACAACTTAGAAAAATTATGGAAAGATGCTCCATACGTAGATGTTGACACATTAAACTAAAAATGATACTATATTGAATTATAGCGAAAATTCAAAAATTTTGTTTATAAATTAAAAATTTTATCAAATAAGCTAAAGTAGTAGGTAATAGAATTTATTCAGAGAGCTAATGGTAGGTGTGAATTAGTTAAATAATATTTCTGAACTTGTTAGTATTAAATTATTTGGCCGTAGTTGGCTTAAAGACTATCTAAGTGAGTCTTTTTATAGGCTAATTAGGGTGGTACCGCGAAGAATATATCCTCGTCCCTAAACAATTCTGTTTAGGACGAGGATTTTTTATTTATATAAAATAACTTGAAAATAATAACCATTATATTAAAAAAATCAGAATTAGGAGGTAACATAATGAGCGTTTACAAGTTTAAAGATGTTGAAACTAAATGGCAACAAAAATGGGAAGAAACAAACCAATATAAAACTGATACAAGAGATACATCAAAACCTTTATACTACACATTAGAGATGTTCCCTTATCCATCAGGAAAAATACATATGGGTCACGTTAGAAACTACTCAATAGGTGACGTTGTAGCAAGATTCAAAAAAATGGAAGGATATAATGTTTTACATCCAATGGGATGGGACTCATTCGGTCTTCCAGCAGAAAATGCTGCTATAAAACATGGAATACATCCAGCAAAATGGACTTATGAAAACATAGATGACATGAAAAACCAATTAAAATTATTAGGTTTAAGTTATGATTGGGAAAGAGAATTAGCAACTTCTAATCCTGACTACTACAAATTTACACAAGAAATATTCTTAAAATTCTTAGAAGCAGGTCTTGCATATAAGAAAAAATCTTTCGTAAACTGGTGTCCATCTTGTGAGACAGTTCTTGCAAATGAACAAGTTGTTGGTGGACAATGTGAAAGATGTGACGCTGTTGTAGTTAAAAAAGAATTAGAACAATGGTACTTCAAAACAACTGAATTTGCTGAAGAATTATTAAATGATTTAGACAAATTAGAAGGTTGGCCAGAAAAAGTTAAAACAATGCAAAAAAACTGGATAGGAAAATCACATGGTGCTGAAATAGTATTCGATATAGATGGAACAGATGACCAAATGATCGTTTACACAACTAGACCTGATACAGTTTATGGAACAACTTTCATGGCATTAGCTCCAGAAAATCCACTAGTTAGAGAATTAGTAGCTGGAACTGAGTACGAAGCTGACGTAGATAAATTCGTACAAAAAATGCATACTCAAACTGAAATAGAAAGAACTTCTACTGATACAGAAAAAGAAGGTATGTTCATAGGAAAATACGTAATAAATCCTATAACAGGAAGAAAAGTTCCTCTATGGATAGCTAACTATATCTTAATGGACTATGGTACTGGTGCAATAATGGGTGTTCCAGCACACGACGACAGAGATAAAGAATTCGCAACAAAATACGGTATAGAAATAATAGACGTTATAGATGAAGACGGTAAAATGATAAACTCTGAAGAATTCAACGGAATGGATGCTACAGAAGCTCAAGATAAGATAACTGAAAAATTAGCTAAAGAAGGAAGAGGTAAAAAGACTGTTAACTACAGACTTAGAGACTGGTTATTATCAAGACAAAGATATTGGGGAGTTCCAATACCAGTTGTTTACTGTGAAGACTGCGGTATAGTTCCAGTAGACAAAAAAGATTTACCAGTATTACTTCCAACAGATGTTGAATTTACAGGAAAAGGTGAATCTCCACTTACAACTTCAAAAACTTTCGTAAATACTACTTGTCCAAAATGTGGTAAACATGCGACTAGAGATGTAGATACAATGGATACATTCGTTGACTCATCTTGGTATTTCTTAAGATATATAGACAATAAAAATCAAGAAAAAATGTTTGACTCAGAAGTAGTAAACAAATGGATGCCAGTTGACCAATATATCGGTGGTGTAGAACATGCTATAATGCACTTACTTTACGCTAGATTCTTTGTTAAAGCATTAAAGAGAGTTGGTATGGTAGACTTTGACGAACCATTCAAAAACTTACTTACTCAAGGTATGGTATTAATGGATGGTAGCAAAATGAGTAAATCTAAAGGTAATACAGTATCACCTCTTGAAATAATAGACAAATACGGTGCTGATACAGCTAGATTATTCGTATTATTCGCAGCTCCACCAGAAAGAGACTTAGATTGGTCTGAACAAGGTGTTGAAGGATGCTTCAGATTCTTAAACAGAGTTTACAGATTAGTAGACGAATTAAAAGACGTAGCTAAATCAGATGCAAAAGTAAATGTTGTAACTAAAGAAGATAAAGCTATGAGATTTACTATACATTCAACACTTAAAAAAGTTACAGATGACTTAAGCTTCAAATTTGGATTCAATACAGCTATAGCTTCATTAATGGAATTAATAAACGAAATGTACAAATACAAAGAATTAGATACTAGAAATGATGGAATAATCAAAGAAGGTATCGAAACTATAGTAACTATACTTGCTCCATTCACACCACACATAGGTGAAGAATTATGGCAAATGATAGGTAAAGAAGGAAGTATATTCGATATAAGCTGGCCAAAATTTGACGAATCTGCTTTAGTAAAAGACGAAGTAGAAGTAGTTGTTCAAATAAACGGTAAAGTTAGAGCTAAATTAAGCGTAGGTGCAAACATGACTAAAGAAGAAATGGAAAAAGTGGCTTTAGAAAATGATAAAGTACAAGCATCTATAGGAGATAAAACTGTAGTTAAAGTTATAGCTATACCTAAAAAATTAATAAACATAGTTGTAAAATAATTTGTTTATATTTAAATAATATAAGTTGAGAAAATAACATACTATAAAGCAAAAGGATGTCATAAATAATGGCATCCTTTTTTTGTTAAAACTGTGAGTTTATAAAAAATCATAAAAATATATAATGAAAAATAAAATATGGGCAAACTAGAAATGAAATCAATTTTTAAGAATAAAATGTCTATAGAAAATATAAAGAAAAGAGGTTCTAAAATGAAAAAAATCCTTTACACCTTAGTAATTATCTTATTTATAATAGGATTTTCAGGAGTTTGCTCAGCTGACAATGAAAAAGATGTATCTGCCGATAGTTATAAATATGACTACGAAGATATAATAATAAAAAGAGGAAATGAAGATGAAAAGGTCGTTGCACTTACATTTGATGATGGTCCCGACGAAGTATTTACTCCTCAAGTTTTAGATATTCTGAAAAAGTATGATGTAAAAGCTACATTTTTTTTAATTGGAGAAAAAGTTCCATACAATAAAAAGATAGTTAAAAGAGAGAAAGAAGAAGGCCATGAAATAGGAAATCACACATATACACATATAAATGCAGCTAAAAAATCAAGAGCTGAAATTGAAGCTGAGGTAACAAAAACTCAGGAAGCTATAAAAGAGATAACAGGAGAATATCCAACAATATTTAGACCGCCTTATAGAGCTCTAAGCAGAGACTTATGTCAAGTTGTAAAATCTAAAAATATGAATATAATACTATGGTCTAATATAGATGTAAGAGATTGGTCTAACCCAGGAGTAAATACAATAGTAAAAACTATAGATGAGAAAGTTGAAAATGGAAATATTATAATACTACATGACTACAATACTGTCAGAAATGATAAATCACAGACAATACAAGCATTAGATATAGTAATTCCAAAATTAAAAGAAAAAGGATATAAATTTGTCACTATTTCACAACTTATAGAGCACTTAGATAAATAATATAAAACCAAATAAAAGATTAAATAAAACTATAAAAGAGATGTTAGATAATTAAATTCTGGCATCTCTTTTATAAAATGGATTTTTTATGTATAATGTATAAAAATACTTTTTTAGGAGGCAGATATGTATGAATTAATGATAATACTTTTAATAGGTATTGATCAACTTATAAAGAATTGGGCTTTAAATGAATTAAAGTATAAAGGGGCTATAACTGTAATAGAAAATGTATTTAATTTGACTTATGTTGAAAATAGAGGGGCTGCATTTGGATTATTCCAAAACAATCAAATGATATTTGTAGCAGTAGCGCTTATAGCATCTATAGCAGGACTTTATATGTTACATTCAAATAAAATAAATTCGAAAATATGTAAATTTTCAATTGCTCTTATTATAGCAGGAGCTTTGGGAAATTTAATAGATAGAGTTAGATTAGATTTTGTTGTAGACTATTTCGACTTTGTATTTATATGGAATTATGTTTTCAACTTAGCAGATTGTTTTATAGTGGTGGGTACAATATTACTTTGTATATATGTAGTACTATTTGACGGCAATACAAAAAAACAATAAACTAAATAAGGGTTAAAAAAATTTAATTTATATGCAAGTTTTTTAACAATGCAGAATAAATATTAAAAGAAAGTGAAATAAAATATGAACAAAAAAGAAAATATTCAAGACGAAGTAAGAGAATTCTTAGTTCTAGGAGAAGAAGAAGGAGATAGACTAGATGTTTATTTATCTTCACAATTAGGAGATATGTCTAGAAGCTATATTCAAAAAATAATAAAAGATAAAAAGGTAAAAGTAAATGGCAAAATAGAAAAAGCTAAATATGCTGTAAAAGAAGATGACCATGTTGTTATAGAGATACCAGCACCAAAGCTTTTAGAGATAATACCTCAAAATATACCTATAGATATAGTATATGAAGATGATGATTTATTAATAGTAAATAAACCGCAAGATATGGTTGTGCATCCAGCTCCAGGAAATTATGAAAACACTTTAGTAAATGCAATCTTATATCATTGTAAAGACAATTTATCATCTATAAACGGAGTAATAAGACCAGGTATTGTGCATAGAATTGACAAAGATACTTCGGGAATTTTGATGATAGCTAAAAATAACAATGCACATAACTGTTTAGCAGAACAATTAAAAGATCACTCAATAACTAGAGAGTATGAATTTATATGTCATGGAGTAGTTAAAGAAGATAAAATTACTGTTGATAAACCAATCGGAAGAAATCCAAAAGATAGACTTAAAATGGCTATAGTAAAAGACGGTAAAAGGGCTGTAACTCATTTTGAAGTTATAAAAAGATATGATAATTTTACTCATATGAAGGCCAATTTGGAAACTGGTAGGACACACCAAATAAGGGTTCATGCAGCTAGTATAGGCCATCCACTTTTAGGAGATCCTATCTATGGACCTAAAAATTCAAAAATAAAATGTAGTGGCCAAACACTTCATGCAAGAAAGTTAGGATTTATACATCCAACAACTAAAAAATATGTAGAGTTTAACTCTGAACTACCAAGTTATTTTATGGAAATACTTAACAAAATAAAATAACTGTTGAAATAATAAAGTTAAAATTATATAATGGTATTTAAGTAATAAAAAACTCGATTAAAATTTAAAAATAATATAAAAACGTAAAAATATAGATATACCTTTAATTGATACAGAGAGATCATAAGGCATAGATGTACTTTTGATGCGCGAAAGTATAACTTCCTGTCTTGTGGCAGGAAGTTTTTTTGTTGAAATAAAGATTCTCATATTTTATACGGAAGACATTAAGGTAAAGGAGGTAAACATGATAGAAAAAGCTAGATTGATGGATGAAAAAGCAATTGCAAGAGCTATCACTAGAATAAGCCACGAGATAATAGAAAAGAACAAAGGTGTCGAAGATGTTATCTTAATTGGTATAAAAACTAGAGGCGTGCCTATAGCGAATAGAATTGCGACAAGAATAGAGCAAATCGAGGGACACAAAGTGTCAACTGGAGAGATGGACATCACTTTATATAGAGATGATTTAAAAGAAATCCAACATGAGCCTGTAATAAACAGTACAAATATAGACGTAGACATAAATGATAAAATAGTAGTTTTAGTAGACGACGTTTTATATACAGGAAGAACAGTTAGATCAGCTCTAAATGCTATTATGGACTTAGGAAGACCAAAAGCTATACAGTTAGCAGTACTAGTAGATAGAGGTCACAGAGAGTTACCAATAAGAGCAGATTACGTAGGTAAAAATGTACCAACGTCAAAACAAGAAATAATCTCTGTTGAGCTATTAGATATAGACGGAGAAGATTCTGTAAAAATAAAAGGATAAAAATTAAGAATATATTAAATTGATATAATATTGGGAGGTATATATATGAGAAAAGCAGCTTTATCACTTCAACATTTACTTGCTATGTTTGGAGCGACAGTATTAGTTCCATTATTAACAGGATTTGACCCATCAGTGGCAATATTCTGTGCAGGGGTAGGAACATTAATATTCCATTTTTGTACAGACTGGAAAGTTCCAGTATTTTTAGGTTCAAGTTTTGCCTTTATAGGTGTAATAAATCAAGTTTCAGATGCATTTAACGGAGATTTGGCTTATGCACAAGGAGGAATTATAGTAGCAGGATTTTTATATGTAATAATGTCTTTAATTGTTAAATTTATAGGTGTGGAAAAAGTAAAAAAATATTTCCCACCACAAGTTACAGGTGCAATGATAGCGGTTATAGGTTTAAACTTAATTCCTTCAGCAGTAGACATGGCAATGACTTATTTGCCAATTGCAATAATTACTTTAGCTATAGCGATAGGAATAAACCAATTTGCAAAAGGTAGTATAAAACAATTTAGTGTAATAATAGCAGTATTTACAGGATTAGCATTAAGTTTCATCTTAAAGCAAGTAGATACTACAGCAGCAAGTCAAGCTAGTTGGTTTGCTATACCAAACTTTAGATTACCGAAATTCAGTTTAGAAGCAATATTAATGATAGCACCAGTAGTTCTAGCAACATTTATGGAACATATAGGTGATGTAACTACAAATGGAACAGTTGTAGGAAAAAACTTTATAGAAAATCCAGGACTTAATAAAACTTTGTTAGGTGACGGACTAGCAACAATATTTGCAGGATTTGCGGGTGGACCTGCTAATACTACTTATGGTGAAAATACTGCACTTTTAGCAATAACTAAAAACTACGACCCAAGAGTTTTAGAGTTAACAGCAGTATTCGCAATAGTATTATCTTGTGTAGGTAAATTTGGAGGCTTTTTACAAAGTATACCACAAGCTGTTATGGGTGGAATAAGTATATACCTTTTCTCTATGATAACTTATGTAGGAGTTAAGAGTATAAGAGATAGTAAATGTTATGAAGGAAATATAAAGAATGTGATAATAATAGCGACTGTACTTATAATAGGTCTTGGAACTTCATATTTAAGTACTTTTGCAGGAATAGAAATCGGAATACCATTATCACAAACTTCAAGCTTAACAGGTCTTAGCTTAGCTGCTATAGTTGGAGTTATATTAAATAGAGTTTTAAATAGTTCAGAATTTAAAAACCAAGAATTTGAAACAGAAACAGCGATGGCTGAAAGTAAATAATCGAGAAGTAATACGAATTAAAAATCACAAATTATACAAGTTGTATAATTTGTGATTTTTTTTGTGGATATTTTCATCTAATTATCATAAATAAATATTATAATTTACTTATAGAGGTTAGATTTTGTTGGGAGAGATTTAGATGAAGATAAAAAGCGTAGTGATCAGCAATTATAAATCTTTAGGAGACGAAAGAAATACTTTACTCTTAGAAGATAATATAACAGCTCTAATAGGAAAAAATGACTCAGGGAAAAGTAATATCTTAGAGGCTTTAGGTAATATTTCATTTACACATTATATTAATACAGAGTTTTTTAGTAAAAAAAATAGATATACCAATAGAAGTATAGTCATAACACTAGAGTTAAAATTTACAGAAAGTGAATGCAAAAAGTTTTTAATAGATTATGAAAAATCAAAAACAGTATTTAAATTTTACTCAAGTGACGATATAGAGTTTGAAGGTGGATTTTCATTATTATTTGACCAAGATAATGAGTTAAAAAATGCAATTTATTATTTAGAAGATAATTTGTTAAGTTATTTTAGAATTTATAGCAAATATACGACGAAAGAATTTATTGAAAGTATAGATGAGAAATTAGATAGATTAATTGAAATTGACAGTAGGATTTGGATGAAATATAAAAAAAGTTTAAATGAAATATTAGAAGTGTTAATTTTACAACAACAAGATATGGCATATGAAGAATATAATGAAGAGTGTTATACACTTATAAGACATATTGAGACAATAAAAAGTAAAATTAAAAAGAAATATAAAGTACTTCCAGTATTTTATTACAGAACGAATGAAGAAGAATTACAAAGTATATATAATATTGAAGAAATAAGATCAGCAATAAAAAGCAAAAAAGGACTTTTATATAAATTTATGGTCATTACAAAAGCTCCACTAGAAGAATTTATAAATTCTATAGAAGCCAAGGATGAAAATGAGAGAAATAAGTGTCGAAGTAGTATTAAAGAAAAAGTAAAGTACAATATCCAAAAGGAGTTTAATTGTTTCTTTGAAAATAATATAGATACAAAAATTAAAGTTAACTTTGACAATGAATGCCTTAAGATATATGTAAAAACAAATGATACTCAGATTTATCTAGAAGAAGAAAATAATGGTCTTAAATGGCTTTTTAATTTATTTGTAGACTTATTATATGAAGGTTTAGAAAATAAAACAATAATATATTTATTAGATGAGCCAGGAGTATATCTTCATGTAAATGCCCAGAGAGAACTATTAACTTTGCTTAAAAGTCTATGTAATAATGGGGGGCAGGTTGTTTATACAACCCATTCACCATATATGATTGATACAGAGGATATAATAAATGTAAGGGCTGTAGAAAAGGACGAAAATGGAATAAGTCATATATTTAATAACGCATATGACAATAAGTTTAACTCATCTTCAAAACGAGAAACATTAACACCTCTTTTAAAAGCAATTGGTGCAGATATAAAGTATAATTTAGGGCCGAGGCTAGATAAAGTCAATATAGTGACGGAAGGAATTACGGATTATATGTATTTTACAGCTATGTTAGATTATTTAGGTGTGAAAGAAGAGAAAAGACCTTATATATTACCATCAGTAGGAGCCGGCAATGTAAACGCACTAGTATCTATATTAATAGGATGGGGATGTAATTATAAAGTTGTGCTAGATTATGATAAAGCTGGTGTTCTAGAATGCAATAAATTAATTGAAAATTTAAATTTAAGACTCAATAAAGAGGTATTTTTTATAAATTGTAAAGAAAGCGCAGCAGAAAAAGAATTTATTAGAAATCCAGAATTTGTAGAGACTCTTATAAGCGAAGAAGATAAAAATAAACTATCAGTACGATATGAGGTAAATAAAACTATGGCAGCTAAGGAATTTTATGATAAGGTAATAGCAAAGGATATAATTTTAAGTGACGAGACAGTAAATAACTTTAAAAAATTATTTATCAAACTGAAAATAATAGAATAAATATAAATTAACAGCTATTTAATGATAGCTGTTTTTTATTGACAAACATACTGTATTATTGTATTGTGATATATCGATACAATAATAGTGAATTTTGTATCTAGATATGAATAACATATAACCCCTTTGTTAAATATAATATGGGAGAATGATATATGGTATTTATGTTGAATATATAAGATAGAATATATAGAACAATATGACAAAATTGTAAGCTAATTGTAAGTTCATAATATAGTGAGAAATGATATATTATATATAGAAATAAATAATTAAAATATAATATTTAAAATCTTCATAAAATCGTAAGTTTTTTATTAACAAAATTTTATGATTGGTTATTTATAATAAATAATAGATAGTGGATATAAGGGTAAAAATATGTGGAGGTATATTTATGAAGGATTATAAAAATTTATTTTTCAAGATATTAAAAAACGGGGGATTATTTCTGATATTGATAATATTTACATTTTATTTTGTATTTAGGGATATGGATCTAAATACTGTAGCTAAGACTATATCAAATGTAAATAGAATGTATATATTAATAGCGGCTACATGTATGTGTATATTTTTATTATGCGAAGCGAGTAACTTTAGAAGAAATCTTACAGCTTTAGGATATGAAACAAATCTCCTAAAATGTATCAATTATTCAGTACAAGGGTTTTTCTTCAGTTCAATTACACCTTCAGCTTCTGGTGGGCAGCCAATGCAAGCTTACCAAATGTATAGAGATGACATAAAAGTTTCTCATTCTACACTAGTATTATTTGTTGAGTTTATATTTTTTCAAACAGTTACTATAATGTATTCAATAATCGGGTTTATAAGCCAACGTTCGCTTTTAGATGGCAAAGTTAATTCTCTTATGGTCTTATTTACTATAGGACTTGTATGTAATTTTACAATGCTTATGTTATTGGTATTAGTTTTATTTTATAGTAAAGGTGTTAAAAAAATTACAGATTTATTAGTGAGATTTTTAAAATTCTGTAGATTTAAAAAAGCAGATTTATTAAAAGAAAAAGTATATTCAATAGTAGACGACTATAAAGATTGTGCTATGTATATAATAAAAAATAAAGGTATAATGATAAAAACTTTTATAACAAAATGTGTACAAATATTTGCACTACACAGTATACCTTATTGGATATATCGTTCATTTGGATTTAATGAATATTCAATATTTGTATTTATAGGAGTTCAAGCTGTTTTATTTATATCAGTTTCAGCACTACCTCTTCCAGGGTCAGTGGGAGTTAGTGAGAGTGGATTTTTAACATTATTTAAATTATTATTCCCTGTTACAGTTTTAAACGAAGCTATGTTACTTAGCAGGGGAGTAAGTTGCTACTTATTCGTATTTTTATGCGGAGTATTTATATTAGTTAAAGGCTTCAGAGATTCTAGAGCTAAAAGACTTGCAAGAATACGAGCAGCAAAGGAAGCAAAAGAAAAGAATGTTTACAAACAAAGAGTTGTTCAACAAATTTAGCAATATAAATTTATATTAATAGACATATAAAAAAGAGTCAACATATACTTGTTGGCTATTTTTTATTTTAAAATAAAGAAATGAAAATAAATTAAGAATGATGCTTTGGGGCAATATAAAATTTATAAAGCGTATACTAATTAATATTTTTATATTTACAGAGGAAAATTAAATTATGAAAGGAGATAATATGAACTATTGTAATTTAACAATATCAATTGAGGATGAAACTGGTGTAATGGATGCAATATGCCAATGTTTTGAACATAAAACAAAAAATTTAATGATAGATGATAAATATCTTTCTGACGAATTTTTTGATCTTAAAACAGGGTTAGCAGGTATTTGTATGCAAAAGTTTATAAGCTATGGAATAAAAGCAGCCGTTGTTTTGAATCGTTATGATAGAGTTAATGATAGGTTTTATGAATTAATTCTAGAATTAAATAAACGAGATGATTTTAAGTTTTTTAATACATTAGTTGAAGCTCAAAATCACTTTAATTTGACACATTAATATAAAAGTACTAATATTTTAATTAATAAAGATAAAAACACAGTTCTGGTTGGTAGTCCAGACGCGGTAAATCCGTCAGTAACCTGCCTCCTTGGTTGTCCGTTCTTTATATTTAAATTTAAGGAGGGCAAAATCATGGATGAAATATCTGCGAAACTTACAATTTTATTTGAAGATCCTTTTTGGATTGGGCTATATGAGAGAACTTATAAAAATAAGCTTGAAGTGTGCAAGATTACATTTGGTAAAGAGCCTACAGATGGCGAAGTTTACGAATTTATGCTCAAAAATTGGAGGAAACTCAGATTTACTCCACCTGTTAAAGGAGTAAAACCTGTAAAAGAAAAAATAAACCCTAAACGTATGCAAAGAGAGATAAATAAAGCTCAGAAAAATACACAAATAGGGACTAAATCTCAACAGGCTTTAAAACTACAACAGGAACAAATGAAAGAAAATAAAAAAGCTAGAAAAAAACTTAGACGAGAAGAAGAAGCTAAGAGAGCTTTTGAGATGAAACAACAAAAGAAAAAAGAAAAGCATAAGGGACATTAAAATATTTTTAACTTCTATAAATAAAAAGGAGAGTAAGTATAGAGTAACCTATACTTACTTTCCTTTTTTATTTAAGTTTAATTATATTTTATAAATCAAATGATATTTGTTCACTTTGAAATTTGCCTTTGTATTGTGAAATAATATCACTCATCTTATAACTTATACCTAACTTAGAACATTTAGCTTCAAAGTAGTTAGCTAGAGATTTTGCATTTGGGCTATTACATACGTATTTATCTTTATATAGATTTTGATATTTAGATAAAAGTTGCGGGAATTTATGTTTTAAATTTTCATAGTAATAAAATCGTTGGTTAGATCTAAGGGTAACTCCAAACATAGGATAGATAAAATTAGCATTAGAATCATAAGCCTGATTTATAATTTTATCTATATTATCAATTGTATCGTTTATAAATGGGAGTATCGGCATCATAAGTACACCTGTATAAATTTCAGCTTCTCTTAGTTTCTTTATAGCTTCAAAGCGTTTAGAAGAAATACATACATTAGGTTCGAGTATTTTAGATAAATTATCATCAACGCAAGTAATAGTAAATTTAATTATTACAGGAGAATGTTGATTTATTTTTTTTAGTATATCTATATCTCTTAAAATTAAATCTGATTTAGTAGCTATAGCGACACCAAATCCATATTTATCAATTAATTTAAGTGCATTTCTAGTTATTTCGTATTTCTTTTCAAATGGATTATATGTATCTGACATAGCGCCTATTTGAATAACTCCCGAATGTCTTTTTGACTTGAGTTGCTTTTCTAAAATATGTATACAGTCTTTTTTTATTCTAACTCTATCAAAGTCAATTATATTATAACAATTGCTTCGGCTGTCACAATATATACATCCGTGACAGCAGCCTCTATATAAATTCATATTGTAGTCAGCAGAAAACCAATGTGAATTATCGTATTGTATTTTTGATAAAATTTCCTTGGCAATAATAAACTCCATAATATATTTAAAGTTTTATAGCATATAGGAAATTATATTCCTTTTTAAATTTTGAATAAATATAATTCCCGTCAATATGCTTCAAAGAAATCCACATCTTTAAGAGTGTTTAGAATAAAGATTTCTTTATACTTTATATCCTTTCATGTATTTTATTTATATTATAGACCAAAATATTGTTTTAAGGCATCATTACTTCAATTTCATCGTTTATTGTAATGCTTTTAATATCTTTAGGATTTAAAATCTTTGAAAAACTTGCATAAGATTCAGAACGTCCAAATAAATCCCTTCCAATATAAGAATATGAAAAACACATTTCTATATCAAAAGAGATAGAAGTGAAGTATATATAAAAAATAATAAAAAATGTAGATTATAGTAAAAAATAAAAGTAAAATTATACTATATAAAAATGAAAAGAGGGTTAGATATGGAAATTAAAAAAGTAGGTATAGTAGGAGCAGGAGCAATAGGAGGAGTATATGCATATCCTCTACATAAACTTTTAAAAGACAATTTTGCTTTTATAGCAAATGGAAAGAGAAAAGAAAGATTAGAGAAAGAAGGGCTAATTTTAAATAAAGAACAGTTTTATCCAAAAGTAGTATCTTCAGATGAAAATGTTGAATTTGATTTGATAATAGTAAGTGTAAAAAATTATCAACTAGAAAGTGCAATAGAAGATATAAAAAATTTAGTGCATAAAAATACAATAATACTTACATTGTTAAATGGAATCGTTGCAAGAGATATACTACAAGAAGCTTTTAAAGACAACCAAGTTTTATATGGCCTTGCTATAAAAATAGATGCTGTTAAAGTAGGCAACGAAATAACTCAGACAAGTAGTGCAATAATACAATTTGGCGATGCAAATAACAGGGAGATGAGCGAAGGAGTACTTGCTGTAAAAAACTTATTAAACGATGCCAAAATAAACAATCAAGTATTTGAAGATATGATAAAGACAATTTGGACAAAGTGGATGCTAAATATAGGTTTAAATCAAGTCTCAGCTATATCGGGGGCTACATATGGAGTAATAAAAACTACACCAGAACTTTTAACTCTTGTAAATAAGGCTATGATGGAAGTTATGAAAGTATCACAAGCTTGTAATATAAATTTAGGGGAAGAAAATTGGGAAAGTGTTCAAGATGTAATAAGTACACTAAGCGGAGATGGAAAGACATCTTTATTACAAGATGTAGAAAATAAAAGGAAAACAGAAGTAGAATATTTCTCAGGCACACTTATCAAAATAGCAAAAAAATACGAGGTAGATGTACCAGTAAATGAAGTTTTATATAACTTTATAAAAGCTAAAGAAAAAAATTATACAAAATAGATATATTACTAAGGACATGAGTAAGAAACATTTTAACTCCGACACATATAATAAATATAAAAGTTTTAAAGGAGAGAGATTATGGATAATTCATGTCAACAATATAATTTAAATGAGCTTTTTGCCCCTTATAATCCTCAAAGACCGACAGCATATGCGAGAATAAGAGGGGGAAAATTAGCACCTTGTATAGATGGAAATGTATTTTTCTATCAATTAGAAGGAGGCGTTTATATAAAGGCTTATATAACAGGAATACCAGATTCTAATAAAGCTGGGGAACTTACTAGATTCCATGGATTTCACATTCATGAAAATGGAGACTGTACAGTAGGAACAGAAGACAATCCTTTCCCAAATACAGGTGGACATTTTAATCCATCACAAGAAAAACATCCATTTCATGCAGGGGATTTACCACCAATATTAGCTAGTGATGGAATTGGAATATTATCTGTATATACATCTTACTTTACTGTAGCAGATGTAATAAATAAATCAGTCATACTTCATGAGAATTACGACGATTTTACAACTCAACCTTCTGGAAATTCTGGAGAAAAAATAGCTTGTGGGCGAATTTTACCTTATAATTATTAATAAATATTAAAAAATAAAAATAAAGTAGCTAAATTAAATAAATTTTAATTTAGCTATTTTTTTATAAATTCTCATAATCATACTATACAAATAGTATATAATTATTACAGAAGGGAGTGATAATTATAAATAATTTACATTACGTAATATTGAAAATGGGAGTACTTTTTTTAATACTTATTGGCATATTCGCATTTGTAATATTATCTATTTTGATTTTTGCGAAAAAATTCAATTGTGAAGAACAAATGTTTAATGGTAAGGTATTCTCATTTTTAGGCAAAAGAAAATATTTTAAAAAGGGAATAAAACCAAGTATAACAGACGGAGCATTGATTTATACTATATCACTAATATCGCTTATATATATAGGAAGCTTTATGCAACTATACTGGGGAACTATAGGGCTTATAGCTACTGAAGTTATAATTTTTGCAATACCCGTATTATATGCAATATATATAAAAGCAGATATAAAAAATACATTTAGTTTGAGAATTCCAAAAGTGAAAGATATTTTTGGAGCTATTTTAATTTGGATTGGTGGATACTTTTTAATAAATATAACTACTCAAATTCTGCTTGCATTATTTCCACAAGGAGCAGAGGTATTAGAAGCAGTAAACAGTAGTGTAATGATGGATTCTCTACTTGCAAGTCTAATTGTTGTTGCATTTATACCAGCACTTTGTGAAGAAGTTTTATTTAGAGGATTTTTACTTGGAGCATTTAAAGGAGAAAGTAAAAAATCTAAAATTTGGGCAGTTGTAATGGTAGGAATTTTATTTGGAATAATGCACTTAAACTTTATAAGAATAGTGCCTACTGCAATGCTTGGAATATTATTTGCTTATTGTGCATTAGTGACAAAGTCTATTTGGACTAGTGTATTTATGCACTTTATAAATAATGGATTTTCAGTATGTGTATTATATATAGGTCAAAAATACTTAAATGATATAACTTCAAGTATGGAGATAACTTATAATATGCCTAGTATATCTTCAATATTAATTATGGTCGCTATTGGAGTATGTTTTATATATTTAGGTAATAAATGTTTAAAAAAGAAAAATAATTTAAATACAGAGATACTTGATTAAAAAGAAAACACGCGTTTATAAAAATTATAAACCGTGTTTTTTTATAACACATAGGAAATTATATTCATCTTAAAATGGTGATAAGTATAATTTCCGTATATGTGTTTCAAAGAAAGCTACATTTTTAAAAGGTCTTTAGAATAAAGATTTCTTTATGCTTCTTTTAATTTTGATACAACTTCTTCTTCTGGTGTTACATATATAGTGTTATTTGTTTCATAAATAACCATACCAGGTTTTGAGCCACTTGGTTTTTTAACGTGCTTTTTCATAGTATAGTCTACTGGTACTTGAGAAGACATACGACCTTTACTGAAATAAGCAGCAAGCATAGCACCTTCAAGTAGTGTATTATCTGGAACTTCTACTCCGGCACATTTTATAATTACGTGAGAACCTGGAATATTTTTTGTATGCATCCATATATCTTCAGGATCCGCAATTCTTAAAGTAAGATAGTCGTTTTGTTTATTGTTTTTACCTACTAAAATTGTAAATCCGTCAGATGATATAAATTTATTAGGTTGAGTAGTTAAATCCATTTCTTTTTTAGCCTTAAACTTACGAGGAGCTCTTGCATATCCAAGTTTTATCAATTCTTCTTTTATATCTTCTAAATCCTCAAGATTTTCACAGTTTTCAATGCTTAAAAGAACATTTTCTAAATATTCTATTTCATCTTTACTTATAGCCATTTGTTCAGTAAGTTCTTTTTTAGCAGTTTTTAATTTGTTGTATTTTTTAAAGTATTTTTGAGTATTTTCTGATGGCGTAAGATTTTCATTTAACTCTATTGTCAGCTTAGCCATATTTTCATCATAGAAGTTATCTACTTCTATACTTTTCATACCTTTTTGTATCATATATATATAAGCAGTTAAAAGTTCGCCTTTTACTTTGTATATATCTGCGTTATCAGCTTGTTTAAGTTCTTTTTGTTGTTTCTTTTGTTTATTATAAAGTCTATCTAATTTTATAGATATACTTTTTCTAAGATCAGAAGTTCTTTGGTGAACTCTATCTTTAAAATCTTTAGTAATATAGTAATCTTCTACTATTTTAGATATACTTTCATCGTGGATAAATTTGAATCCTTCATAGAAAGTTAAATCAATGCAGTTAAAGTCAACAACTTTGTCTACTTTTTCATTTATTATCATGCAAGGTGTGAATTCATTGTTTTTAACTTTAGTGAATATATCTGAGAAAGTTCTATATAATTCAGATAACTCGTCTCTAGATAAATCTTCGCCTTTAGAATTAAATTCAATATTTGCTCTGTAACATATCTCCTTTGCAACAGTAGGGCTTATTCCTAAAAACTTGCTGTATATTGCTTTAGAAATAGGACCATCAAATTCTCTTAAAGTATTTATAAATGATTTAAGAGAGCATCCTTTGATAGGGTCGATTTTATCTTGTGCAGGAGGAAGCTCATAAGTCATAGCAGGCAAAATTTGACGCGCCCTACTAACACTAGGCGGAACTCTTTTTATTGAATCTATTATAGTTGAGTCTTTGTCGTGAGTTAAGATTATATTACTATGTCTTCCCATTATTTCGACATATATATTTTTAGTACTTTTATCTTTTAATTCATCATAAGACTCAATACTTATTTTTATAATTCTTTCAAAACCAACTTGAGTTATATCAGTTATTATACCTCCTTGAAGATGTTTTCTAAGCAACATACAAAACATAGGTGCTTTTAGAGGATTTTCTTTATTATATTTGTTAGCTATATAAACTCTAGGATTTGATGAACTAGAACTAAGTACAACTTTGAAGTTTTCTCTATTATTTCTTACATAAAGAAGTATTTCATCATTTTCTGGTTGATGAACTCTATCTATTTTACCGCCAACTAATTTTGAATTTAATTCATGGGCGATTGAATTTACAACTAAACCATCTAATGCCATAGTTTCTCCTTTCATTGTTAGATAATATTCAGTTTTCTATACTACAATATATCTCAATCTATAATTATTATCTAAGTCTTTTTTAATTATGTTATTTACATAATAATTATATACATATGAATTGATATTTACTAGACTTGTTTTACTTATTTATTTAAATAAGATAAAATAAATATAGATATAAAGATAAAAAATCTAACTGCATATATACTTTAATTTGGAATTATATGAAAGCTTTAGATACTAAAAATTATAAATAAATTGATTATTATGTAGCATGATTGGAAAAAAATATAGATAGGATATTTAAATTTTTATTATTAATTTTATATTATCAAAGATGATTTAATTATTAAAAAAAGAATATATTAAATAAGAAGTTATATGCAAATATTGGCAAAGGGCTAGATAAAATTTCCTAAATATTTATTTTTAAATAAAAATAAGGTATAATTATATGTTAGAAAATATTAAAGGGGAATAAAAATGAGATTTTGGAAATTACATGGAATAGGAAATGATTTTGTTGCAATAGATGGAAGAGAAGACAATATAGATAATAATGATTATGGAGATTATGCAAGACGTGCATGTCATAGAAAATTTTCTGTGGGGGCAGATGGTCTATTAGTAGTAAAAAACTCAGATATTGCAGATATTGAGATGGTATATTATAACTCTGATGGTTCTAGAGCTGCTATGTGTGGCAATGGGCTTAGATGTTTCGTAAAATTTGTTTATGATAATAAAATAATAGAAAAAGACGAGTTTGATGTATATACATTAGATGGCATTAAAAGAGTTAAATTAAATTTAAAAGATAACGAAATACAAACTATTAAAGTAAATATGGGCAAAGGAAGCTTTTTAGCTAAAGATGTTCCTGTAAATACAGAAATAGATAAATTTATAGAACAAAAAATAAACGTACTTGATAGAGAATATACAGTTTCATCAATACTTATGGGCGTTCCACATACAATTGTTTTTGTAGATGAGCTAAATATGGATGAAGTTTGTAAATATGGAGCAGAAATAGAAAATCACGAGATGTTTCCACAAAAAACTAATGTAAATTTTGTACAAATAATAGACGATAAAAATATATTAGTAAAAACTTTTGAAAGAGGATGTGGATATACATTTGGATGCGGAACAGGAATGACAGCCTCAGTAATGGTGAGTAACTATCTTGGAAAAGTAGGAAAAAGTGTAAATGTAACTTCTGAAGGAGGAAGTGTACAAATCGATTTAGAAGATGGATTTGCATATATGACAGGTCCAGCTGTGAAAATATGTGAAGGAAACTTGGAGGTATAATATGGCAATTAGTATGACGGGATTTGGAAGAGGAGAAGTAAAAAACGACAACTATCAATTTTTAGTAGAATGTAAAACTATTAACCATAGATATTGTGATATAAATATGCGTCTTCCAAGAAAAATCAACTTTTTAGAGGATAAAGCTAGAAACTTTATAAAAGATTTTGTAAAAAGAGGTAGAGTTGATTTATATGTAAAGCTTGACTTAATAGGCTCAGAGGATGTAAACTTAAAATTCGATGATAATTTAGCAGACCAATATATAAATATATTGCAAACTATTAGAGATAAATATACTTTAACAGATGATATATCTGTTATGAATGTTGCAAAGTTTCCAGATATAATAAAAACTGAGGAAAAAGAAGAAGACGAAGATGAAATATGGGCTATGTTTAAAGAAGCTTTAGAAATAGCTCTAAATAAACTTGTCGATATGAGACAACAAGAAGGTAAAAAATTAGAAGAAGATACTCTAAAAAGATGCGATATATTATCAGGTTATATAAAAGAAATAGAGAAATTGTCTGATACAGTAGTTGCTGATTATAGAGATAAATTAAATACAAGAATAAAAGAACTATTAGAAAATCCAAACGGAATAGACGAAAATAGAATGGCACAAGAAGTAGCTATATATGCAGATAAAAGTTCTATAACTGAGGAAATAGTTAGATTTAATTCTCATATAACTCAACTTAAAAATACAGTAGTAAAAGATGATTCAGTTGGTAGAAAAATGGATTTTCTTATCCAAGAAATGAACAGAGAAATAAATACTATGGGATCTAAATCTTCTGATATAAATATCACTAACTTAGTAGTTGAAGTTAAAAGTGAGCTTGAAAAAATCAGAGAGCAAATTCAAAATATAGAATAGTATTTACATAGCAAAATAGAAAGGGAGATATAATAATGATTAAGAAAAAAGGATTATTATTAGTTATTTCTGGTCCATCAGGAGCAGGCAAGGGAACTGTCTGCAAAGAACTATTAGAAAGAAATCCTGAGTTTAAACTTTCAGTATCAGCTACTACTAGAGCTCCTAGAGAAGGTGAAGTAGATGGAGAAAGTTATTTCTTCTTAACAAAAGAAAAATTCAGCGAGATGATAGGACAAGGTGGGTTTTTAGAATACGCACAAATTTACAGCAACTATTATGGAACACCAAAAGGGCCTGTAATGAAGTACTTAGAAGAAGGTAGTGACGTTATTTTAGAAATCGAAATGCAAGGTGCTAGACAAGTAAAAGAAATGTACCCAGAAGCTGTACTTATATTTGTTTTACCTCCTTCGCTTGAAGAATTAAGAAATAGACTTACAACTAGAGGTACGGAAACTGAAGAGCAAGTAAACGAAAGACTTAGTACTTCTCTTGAAGAGATAAAACAAGTAAAAGATTATAACTACTTTATATTTAATGAAAATAATAAAACGACAGAATCTGCAAAAATTATAGAAGATATAATAGTTGCAGAAAAAAATAAAGCTAGCAGATATGAAAAAGCAATAATTAAAAAGTTTGAGGAGGAATTATAAAATGGTAAAACCATCAATAAACGACGTATTAGAAAAAATAAGTAACAGATATTATTTAGTTGGGACTGTAGCTAAGAGAGCTAGAGAAATAGTAGACGGTTCTGAATTATATGTAGAAAACAAACAAGGTGAAAATAAACCAGTTTGTTTAGCAACTGAAGAAGTAGCAGAAGGAAAAATAACTTACAGATTATTAACTCCAGAAGAAATCGAGCAAAAAGAATTAGAGCATCACTTAGAACAAGAAAAACAACAAAAAGAATTAGAACAAGACTAATATTTTTAAAACATAATTTTAAAATCCCTATAGAGTTAACAAGGAGAATAGTATGCTAAAAGGAAAAACTGTTGTAATAGGAGTAAGTGGCGGAATTGCAGTATATAAAGTTTGTGATGTAGTAAGCAGGCTGAAAAAATTAAATGCCAATGTACATGTTATTATGACAAAAGGTGCATGTGAATTTGTAACTCCCCTTACTTTCCAGACAATGAGTCAAAATTATGTAGTAAGCGATATGTTCCAAGACCCAAAAACATGGGACGTTGAACATATATCACTTGCAAAAAGAGCTGATTTATTTTTAGTTGCTCCAGCAACTGCAAATGTAATTGGGAAAATAGCAGGTGGGATTTGTGATGATATGCTTACAACTACAGTCGCTGCTACAAAAGCTAAAGTACTTATAGCTCCAGCTATGAATACTAATATGTATGAAAATCCAATCATACAAAGAAATATATCTACATTAAAAGAATATGGATATAATTTTGTTGAACCAGCAAGTGGTAGACTTGCTTGTGGGGATATTGGAAGTGGAAAACTTGCTTCACCAGAAGATATAGTTGAAAGCGTAGTAAATCTACTTAAATACGAGCAAGATTTAGTAGGTAAAAAAATAATGATAACTGCAGGTCCAACTATGGAGAGTTTAGACCCTGTGAGATATCTTACAAATAGATCAAGTGGTAAAATGGGCTATGCAATAGCTAAAGTTGCAGCTGCTAGAGGAGCTGAAGTTACTTTAGTATCAGGCAAAACAGACATTAAACCACCAGCAAACTTAAAGAAGTTTATAAAGATAACATCAGCAGAAGATATGTATCAAGCTGTAATATCTAATTTAGATGAAAATGATGCAGTTATAAAAAGTGCCGCTGTTGCAGACTATAAACCTAAGACATACAGCGACAATAAAATAAAGAAAAAAGATGGAGATTTAGTCATAGAATTAGACAGAAATAAGGATATTGCCTACGAAATCGGTAAAATTAAAGATGATAAGATACTAGTAGGATTTGCAGCAGAAACTAATGATATAATCGAAAATGCAAAGAATAAAATAGCTAAAAAGAACATGGACTTTATAGTTGCAAACGACTTAAAAGAAAGTGGAGCAGGATTTGGAACTGATACAAACGTAGTTAGTATCATTGAAAAAGACGGTAGCATGACAAAATATCCTATGATGACTAAGGAAGAAGTTGCGTCAGTAATTTTAGACAAAATTAAAATTTTACTAGACAATAAGTCTTCTCTTTAAAAGAACTAATTAATTATATAAATTTAAATAGACTATAAAGAGGAAATCATATGATTTCCTCTTTTAGTAATGAAGATAAACGAAAGGAGTGCGAGAATGGAAACATATGTAAAAGTAATAGTTAAAAATAACAGTCAATATACAGACAATCTATTTACGTATAAAGTGCCAGAGTTTTTACAAGATGAAATATGCTTGGGGCATAGAGTTCTTGTACCCTTTGGAAAAGGAAACAAACCTATAGAGGCATATGTATTTAAAATAATGCATAACAATGATGAGGGCGTAGATACAAAATGTATTTTTGACATTCTAGATGAGAGACCAATTTTAAAAAGAGAAGATTTAGAACTTATTCATTGGATGAAAAATAGATATTTATGTACTTATATGGATTGTATAAATTTAATTATTCCTAAAGGATATAAATTAAATAATTATAAATTAATCACACTACATCCATCGCTTAAAGGTATTGATGCATATGAATTATATGATTTAAGTGAAAAGTTAAGTGATAACAAAAAATTTATACTTCAAAAAGTTTTAGATAATAAAGGAAGTA
>CAMEPL010000031.1 GCA_945931665.1 uncultured Clostridium sp.
CAATATCTAATTATATTTTTTTTCAATAAATTTCGATATTATAATTTAAATAAATAAGCATTTATTATAATTTTACTTTAAAACTAATTATTCTAAATATAAAAAGCATCTGTCGTTTTATTTTTTACGACAGATGCTTTTTATTTATTTTATATATTCTAACTATACTCAATATTTATCTTAGATCCATTTCCACCATCATTAGGAGTTACGATAAGCTTAACTGGTACTCTATTTTTAAGCTCTTCAACATGACTTATTATACCTACACTTAATTGTTCACTGTGTAGTTTTTCTAATGACTCCATAACAATATCTAAAAGCTCATTATCTAAAGAACCAAATCCTTCATCTAAGAAGAAAAATTCTAATGGTGCACTTCCCTTTAATTGAATTTGTGATGATAATGCAAGGGCTAATGCTAATGATGTTAAGAAAGTTTCCCCTCCAGATAGAGTTTTTATACTTCTTCTTAAACCTCCATTGTAGTTATCTCTAATAACAAAGTTGAGATTGTCATCTATTTCAAGCACATATCTTCCCTTTGTCATTATATCGAGTCTCTTAGACGCTTCTATTACTATGTATTCAAGTTGATTTTTAGCAACAAATTCTACAAATCTCTTTCCTTGTAATAATTTTTCAATTTCTTTTAATAATTCTAGCTTGTGCTCAGATTCATCTAATTTTTTTTGAAGCTCTTTAACCTTTTTTAAATTCTTTTCTAAAGTCATGACTTCATTTTGTTTTGCACCTATTTCTTTTATTATTTCATCAATATCATGTGCTAGTTTGTATTTATTTTTTTCAAGTTTTAAAAACTCATCTAAATCTACAGTCTTACCATCTAATTTTTCTTTTAAACTTTTAATTTCAACTGTAAGGTCTTTTTCTTCTTTTTCAAAGAACTCTATTTCATCTTTTAATTGTTCTCTTTCAGCTTCATCTATTAGAGCATTTTTTACAGCATAAATACTTTCAAATTTATATTCAAATAATAACTCTTTTAAACTCTCTTTAGAAGTCTTATACTTACATTTTGCCTCTTCAAGTTTACCCTTTAATTGACTTATTTTTGATTTTAATTTTTCAGTTTCATATTTTTCTTCTTCAACTTCAACTCTAAGCTTAGCTTCTGTTGAAGTTATTCTTTCTATTTCATAGCTTATATTATCTAAAAGATGTTTTGGATTTTGTCCTTTTGTTATTAAATTAAACTCAGTTTCTCTTTCAACTTTGTCTTTTTGATTACTTTCATTTTCTTTACTTAAGCTAGATATATTCTTATCTAACTCTACAAAGTCATTTCTTTTTTTATTTAGCTCTAATTCTATTTCCTCTTTTTTGATTTTTAATATAGAATTCTCTTCTTCTATTTGCTCAATAATCCTAGAGTTTTTATTTATTTCTTCAACTTTTTCCTTCAAATCATCGATTTTCAAACTTCCAACTAGATATAAATATTCTCTTTTTATAGAATCATAATTCTTACTTATTTTTTCTACATTCTCTTTTAATATATTTAAGTTCTCAGTTTTATTTAAAATATCCTTACTTAATTCTAATTCCTCTTTTTCTTTTTTATTTTTACTCTTATCTAACTCTTTAATTTGTTGTTCTAGATCTTCTTTATTTTTAGTCCAATCATAAATTTTTTCTCTAAGTGAAATTACTTCTTTTGAAAGTCTATTTAACTCTTGATTAATATCATATGAGTTTGAATCACCAATTTCTTGTTTTATTTCTAATATTGATTCCTCAGTTATGCTTATTGTACTTAATAGTTGACTTTGAGAGCGTATAGACTCATCATAGTCCTTTGTAGCATATCTTATTTTTTCATCAATTTTTTGGATTTCACTTTCTATATACGCAATCTTGTCATTATTATTAATTTTATCTATATTAGGATGATGAGTTGAACCACATACTGGACATGGGCATCCATCTTGTAATTCACTTCTCAACTCATTTGCCAAATTTAAAAACTTTTCTTCATTCAAGTTTTTTTCTAAATTTTGTTTTTCATTTTTATATTTTTCAAGCTGGTCGTTTAAATTCTTTACATTTCTATCTAACTTAAACTTTTCCTCTTTATCTTTATTTAATCTATCCTGCAATCCATCTAATTTCATTTCATTTTGTTTTGTAGATTCATAAAGAGATTTTAATGTTGAAATTTTAGTAGACATAAGTACAACTTCATCATTAGTTCCAGGAGATTTAGAAAGTAAAATTTCATATTTATCATTAATATTTTTAAGCTCTGTTTTTACCTCTTTTGTTGAGTTTTCAGCATATCTAAAATTGCTTTTTAATGTTTCAAGCTCTTTTGTCAATTCAGGTATATATTTTTCATTTTCTTCAAACTCTTTTTTAACTCTTAAATACTCTTTTTCTATTTCAAAAGCTTTATATACTTTTTCTTTAAAATCTTCACTAGTTCTAAGTTCAGCTATTTTAGCTTCATTTTCTTTTATAGAGTTATATACTTTATTATTTTTTTCGTCTAATTCTTCAATTTCTTTTATTAAGCTTGTTTTTTTCTTTTCAAAATCATAGATTTTAGATTTTAAAATATCTATATTATCTATTATTTCTTTTATTTTTTCTTGTATTTCTATTGCTCTTTCATATTTCTGTTTGCTCGATATTAATCCCTCTAATTTAGTATCTTTTTCTTTTTGGGCTTGCTCATACTTAATTTTAGTAGACTCATATTCTCTATTTAAAGCCGTAAATTGATGCTCTAAATTACCCAATTCCATACTATATTGTTCTATAGATTTTTCAAATTCTTGTACATTTTTTATATGAGGATTTACTATCTTAGCATGTCCAGAGCGTTCTACTTTTACTTTATTTTCTTCTATTTTTGGTGCTTTTTCGTCTAACTTTCTTTTTTTATTTTCTTTTTCTTCTAACGATTGTTGATATCCTATAGTCTCCCTATATTGGTTATATTTTTTCTCCGTATCTTCCAACTCTTGTCTCATACTTCTAGATAACGCTTGTAAATTAGTAAGTTGTTTATATGTCTCATCAAATACATCTTGAGTAGTTCCATCATACTGTAAAAGGTTGCTTTCTAAGATATTTATCTCAATATTTTCCTTATCTCTATTACCTTTTATCTTATCTGTAAGAACTTTACCGTATTTTTCAAGATTAAAAATTCTCTCAAGCATTTCTCTTCTTTTGCTGTCATCTAGTTGTAAAAATTCACTAAATTTCCCTTGAGGTAAAACAACTGATCTTGTAAAATCTGCTGCTGTAAGCCCTACTATATCTATAATAGCTTTGTCGACATTAGTTTTTTGTTCTGCTATTACAGTCTCCGTATTATCCATATGTATTTCAGTTAAGATAGCCCTATATGAATTAGCAGTTCCTGATTTATTTTTATTTAATATTCTTTCAACACAATATTTTCTTTTATTGTGTTTATTTCCTATTTCAAATATATATTTTATTTTAGCACTATTACAAGATGTATTTATATATTCTTTAGTATCTCTAGGTATATTTCCATACATAGCTATAGTTATAGCGTCTAGTATAGTAGACTTTCCACTTCCCGTCTTTCCAAATATACCAAATAGACCTCTTGATGTTAATTCGCTAAAATCAATTACTTGTTTTTCTATATAACTATTTAATCCACTTATCTCCAACCTAATTGGTCTCAATTACTGTCACCTTCTTCTTCAACTATGTTTAAAAATAAATCTAATAATTCACCTTTTGGCTCTACTTTATTTCTAAATTTATAGTATTCAATGAATAATTCTTTCATTGTCTTTTCTCTCATATCTACATGTTCATACTCATAATTTTGATTTATTATAGGTTTTATTTCTATAATATCTTTTAATAAAGATTTCATTGTTTTTATATGCTTTTGATTTATAACTTCATCAGTAACTATTTCAAAGTAAGACCATATATTTCTATCTTTATTTTCTTCACATATATTTATTGCTTCTTCTATTCCTTTACATTTAAATACCTCTATTGGTTTATAATTTTTAAAGTAAATGTCTTCAATTATAGCTTCTTTTCCTGGATGAACTTCTACAATTTTAGCCCCTTTTGAGTATATTCTTTCACTTTTACTGTATTGAATTGGCGAACCACTATAATAAGCATGCAGTCTTTCTGACGCCTTTTGTGGTTTATGTAAATGACCTAATGCTGTGTATTGTGAATTCTGTGGCAAGTCGCTTTTTTGAACAAGAAGGCTTCCACCTAATTCTATAGGTCTTTCAGAGTCTGTCGATTCCCCTCCAACAACAAACAAATGACTTACAGCTATATTTACACTATCATCTTCAAAGTTTTGTTCTAATTTTCTAAATAAATCTCCTACTTTTTTACTATAAGATATTTGTTGTTCTCTATCTGTATCTCCTTTTATAACTTCATTCAATCTTTTTTCACTTGGATAAGGAAGAGTAATTAATGTTACCTTTTCACCATTGAAATCAAATTTTGTGCATCCTTCTAATGCCTCAGTTATTTCAAAACCTTTATATTTAGCTTTATTAGTTTTACTTAATGGATATCCAAATACTAATATACCCATTTCCTCTGCTAAAGGTGTAATTGCTGATAATCTTTCCGGGCTATCATGGTTTCCAGAAATCACTACAACACATCTATTTCCATTATCAGCTAATCTGCATGCAGTTTTATAAAATAATTTTTCAGCAGCAGCTGGAGGATTTGATGTATCATAAATATCTCCAGCTATTATAACCATATCTATATTATTCTCTTCGACTATATTTACAAAATCATTTAAAAATATCTCTTGTTCTTCTAGTCGACTGTTGCCCTCTAATGTTTTTCCCAAGTGCCAATCTGATGTATGAATAAATCTCATCGTCTTATCTATCTCTCCTTTTAATAAATCGTCCACTAATATATGTTCGATTATTTTACTCAATTTTTACTTGTTCATCTATACTAAATAAATACAAATACTTTTCTTTTATTTTTTTACCTGTCAATGTTGAAAGTACTTCTGCATAAATCTCCAATTGCTTTTTATATCGATGTATAATTTCTTTTTTATTATTTTCGTCGTCTATCCAGTCTGTCTTATAATCTAAAATAACTAAACCATCATCTTCCTCAAAGTATAGATCTATAACACCTCTAAGCATTACAGACTCATCCTCATATATTTCTCTATTATTTTTAAATACTTTATCATTTATATATATATCATTCATTTTTACTTGAGTGTATATCTTTTGTTCTCTTTTAACAAATTTAGATGACAGTATTCTCTTAGCTATAGGACTTTTAAAGAATCTTAGTATTTTTCTAGGAGATAAAACTTTTGACTCCTTTTCTGTTATTACCCTTCTCTTTATTAAATCTTCAATTTGGGCTCTTATCTCTGATTCTGTATTTACTTTATTAAAGTCTAAAACTTCCATTATTAAATGGACTATCGTACCTCTTCTCGCTCCTGTTATCTTTTCTTTAGCTTGAGTTTCACTCAAGAATTTTGGCTTTTTAAGTGTTGTCTTTCTTCTATAAAGGCTTGATGATTCGTCTTGTTCATCGTATTCTTCTTGTCTCTTTTTTATCTCAGTTACAGATATACTGGCTGCCTTTTTAACTACACCTAAATATGGATATTCAAAGTTTAGTTTATTTTGTATTTGATCGTAGTATTCTGTATCACTTTGAGATAAGTCAATATTATTTAAAATCTCTCTAATGCCTTCTTTTTCATGTTTTTCAAAGTTTATATCATCTCTAATCCATGTTTTAACTGCCCATTTTGATTCATCTTCTATAGATATTCCTGTTGATATATTGTATTTTTCTCTAATAGATTCTAAATCCCTATGTTTTATAACTGCTGGCATCATCCAATCTAAATAGTTTTTACCGTTTAATATATCGTATTTTGAAACCATCTTTTCATTAGATATATTTGACGACCATTTATGAAGATGTTGTTCTATATCTTTTATAGATGCTGTTATTATAAGTTTTTCTTTTGCTCTCGTAAGCGCAACATATAGTATTCTCATCTCTTCTGATATATTTTCTATATTTATTTTACATTTTAGAGCTTCTTTTGCAATACTTGGATATGAGATTCTTCTTTCAAAGTCTACAATTTGAGGTCCATATCCCAACTCATGATGATATAGTACATCTTTTCTAAAGTCCATAGTATTAAAGTTTCTTCCCATACCAGAGCAAATAACTATAGGAAACTCAAGGCCTTTACTTTTGTGGATACTCATAATTCTGACTACATTAGCATTTTCACCTAAAGTTTTTGCACTTCCCATATCAGAATTAGATTTTTTTAATTTGCTTATAAAGTTTATAAAGTTAAATATCCCCTTAAAACTAGTTTCTTCAAATTGTTTAGCCCTTTCAAATAAAATTCTTAAATTAGCTTGTCTTTGAGCACCACCTGGTAAAGCTCCACAATATGCATAATATCCACTATTTGTATATATATACCATAAAAATTCGTCTGTACTCATGTACATAGATTTTTCTTGAAGCTCTTTTAAATCATCTAAAAATCTTCTTACTTTTAATTCAAGCTCACTTAATGTTTTTTCATCTTCTTGATTTTCTTCTTGAATCTCTGAATAATACTGTTCATTTATATACTCTTGGTCGTATATAATATCATCGTTATATAGTACTTCTTCGTCTTCATAGATAAAATCACTGTAATCTACATTTTGATAGTAATCATCCATTTCATCTTGAATATTTTGATTATCAGCTATATCTTCAATATGAGTTAATATATTTGATGTGACTTGTTCAATCTCTTCATCAATTATATCACCAGTTTCTAGATTACTTTCATCACTATTTATATCTTCTGTTTTATTTAAGTCTATCGTTTCTCCTGCATACATTCTCATAGCTTCATAAAAACTCACCTTTTTATCTACAGTTCGTATATCTATAAAATCCTCTGGAGTGAATCCATATATAGGAGAACGCAGTACTGAAATAAGAGGTATGTCTTGCATAGGGTTATCTATTACTTTTAAGAAAGACATTATTACTTGTATTTCCATAGTTTCAAAGTAGCCTTGTCCCATATCTGCATAAGTTGGAATATCCATATTTATTAATTCTTCCGCAAATACTGGAGCCCATGCTGATGTAGCTCTAAGCAATATTACAATATCTTTATATTCTACATTTCTATATTCGCCACTTTTCTTGTCAAATACCTGCATTATCTCGCCATTTTCATTAGGTCTCATAATATCTCTTATTATTTTTCCGACCATTCTAGCTTCTATTTGGCTTGCGTCTAGATCTTCACCTTCTTCTTCATCATTTTCTGTATTTTCAGCTTCTTCAACGTTCTTTTCCATTAGATGAATTTCTGTAGGTCCACCTAGTATTATATTTTCATCCTCAACTTCTGCAAAATTAGCACCTAAGTTTAGTTTTTCTTCTTCGTTATAATCAATTTCACCTAGATTTTTACTCATAATATGTTCAAAAATATAATTGACACTATCTACTACTTCTTTTCTACTTCTGAAGTTTTTATACAGCATTATTTTTTTATATTTACTACTTAAATCTGTATCATAAGTAGCATATTTTTGAAGGAATATCTCTGGTTTCGCCTGTCTAAATCTATAGATACTTTGCTTTACATCACCAACCATAAATCTATTTGGTTCATTTTGTTTAGCTATTGTAGACAAAATAACCTCTTGAACTTGGTTACTATCTTGGTACTCATCTATAAATATCTCGTAAAACTTCTCTCTATATTCAAGAGCAATATCAGAAGGTATATTTTTACCTTCTTCATCAAATAGAAATTCTCCATTTTCATCAGTTTCTGTCAAAATTTGTAGTGCAAAATGTTCTATATCATGAAAGTCTATAATTCCCTTATCTCGTTTTTTCTGGCTGTAGATTTTATCAAACATTAAAACTACATCGGATAAAGATTTAACTACTGGATATAAAAATTTAATTTCTTCTTTTAAATCATCATAATGTTTACTAAATACTGATTTTTTTATTTTCTCGATAGCTTTTTTTGCATTATCTCTAGTATTTTTCGCTTTATCTTTTTCTTCTTTCACATAAGCTGGTGCATCTTTCGGAATTCTTTTAACTCCTTTTAAATAGTTTTCAAATTGCATTGTAGCTATTTTTGAATATGCATCATTCCACGATATATCACATGCATCCACTATATCTTTTATTTTTGCATATTCTATCTTTAATTTATCTATAAAAGTCTCTAATTCCTCTATACCAGATACATCTTCAATAGCCTTAGCCATAGAAGTTTCTACACCTTCCATCTGTATTTTTATAGTCTCAAGTATAGCCTTAGCCCATTTTGACGTTGCAAAATCAAAATTATCAGCAATATTAAAATCCTCTGCACTTTGCTTTAACCACTCTTTTGGATATGGAGATGCCATAACAAAACTGTATATAGATAAAATTAGGTTTTGTAAGTTTGAATCTCCTCTTTTTTCGGCATAACAATCTACTAAATAGCAAAATTCTTCATCTTGTTCTTCGTATAAAATATCAAATGCTTCATCTATAGCTTCTAATTTCATAAGCGAGCACTCTGTCTCATCTCCTATTCTAAAATTAGGGTCTAGATTTATTTTATGAAAATTTGACTTTATAACTTCCAAACAGAATGAATGTATTGTCGTTATACTCGCTTTATTTAAAAGTACTAATTGGTCTTGAAGGTGTTCATCTTCTGGATTTTCATCTAATTTTTTAGAAATAGCGTCTCCTATTCTCTCTCTCATCTCAGATGCTGCTGCATTTGTAAATGTAACTACTAATAATTTATCTATATCTACTTTTAAATCAGGATTTAAAATCATTTGTATTATACGTTCTACAAGTACAGCAGTTTTTCCAGAACCAGCTGCTGCTGCAACTAACAAGTTCCCACCTCTACTATCAATAACACTTTGTTGTTCTTTTGTCCACTTTGGAGAACTCATTATTCCACCTCCTCAGCCATCATTTGAATAATTTCTTCATTCTTTTTATCTTTTATAATATTATAATTATTGTCCTTAAGCGTAGGGTCAAATTGACATATCGCATTATATATGCAGAAATCACACGAAGTTCTGTCTTTATGTTTATTAGGACTTATACTTATATCTCCACCTAACATACCTTCACATAAATCCTTGATCTCGTGTTTTACATATTTTCTAAGGATTTCAAACTCTTGATAAGTTACACTATTTGTACTTTTTGATAAACTTCCATCTTTATTTAAACCTGCTGGAACTATAAGTGAGTTTTTAACATCTTCCTCATAAAGTGATTTATCCATTTTCTTTATTATGTGAGCATCTTTTGCAAGAAGCCCCTTCATCTTAGATTGTTTTAATATTTCCTCGTCTATTTGTTCTTCATCTTTATTTTCATTAAACTTAGCAATTGGGTTGTCTATCTTGCAGTATAAAATTGCTGCTGGATGAATACTATTTCCCTTTTTCATAGCACTTTCAAGTATTGCATCTAGGTAAACTAATAATTGAAGTTGTAATCCGTAGTATACTTCTGTAAGGTTTACATTTTTGTCTGATGATTTATAATCTATTATTCTAATATATCTATCATCACCTTCGTCAAACTCATCTATTCTGTCTATTTGTCCTATTAGATTTATTTGCGTTCCATCTTCTAATATTATTCTTATAGGTGGATATTTTCCTGTTTGACCGAAGTTAACTTCATAATCTATAGGTTCAAATTCTCCAGATTTAATTTGTTTAGCAATTATATTTATAGCTGCCATAAGCATTTTTTTAAGTCTATAAGATAAATATTTATATCTTGGAGAACTATTCAGTATAAATCCAGGTATTTGTAAAACCATATAATCTACAATAGAATTTACCTTCTTCTCTATATATGCTTCGTTAATTTGATTCCAGTGAAGTCCATCTTTTTCTAGTGATTTTGAGAATTCATACATTATATTATGTATAAATGTTCCTAAATCAGGTGCAGCAAATGAGTATTCCTTTCTTTCCTGTGCTTTAAGTCCATATTGAATAAAATAAGCAAATGGGCAAGCTGAATACTTTTCTAATTTAGATACACTTAAATTATGTGTTTCATATAATTTATTTATTTTTTCTTGTGAGACCTTGTGTACCATATTTGTATAAGTAAGTCCTGAAATTATCTTAGTCGTAATTTCTTTATATTTATCGTCATTTGCGAAATATCTATATACATCTAACCATAGATTTTCGATTTCTTCGCCGTTATCAAATGATTTTATTTTGTTTACCATTTTATTAAATGTTGGAGATTTGACAGTTACATCTTCCATCATTTGTTCTTCATTTTCTCTTTTATTTTCTAATAGATAAGTTTCAATATCTAATTTCGGGAATATTTTTTTAATCCTAGATATTATTATAGAAGGTCTCAAACTTCTCCCTTCTGAATCTGCAACTGGATAAGTTAAAATAAGATTTTCAGAAGTTGATGTAAGTGCCTTATAAACTAAAAATTGTTCCTCAAAAGTCTTAGTTTTGCTATCTATGTCTATTTCTACCCCTCTATCCATTAGTGTATTTCTATCTTTATCATTTAGTATTCCCTTTTCTTTAGCTATTAGAGGGAATATACCATCTGTAACACCTATCAAGTAAAGATATTTTGTGTTTGGATTTTTCATCCTGTCTACACTACTGACTAATACTTGGTCTATACTTGGCGGAACTAATCCCAGTTCATATTCTTCAAATCCAAGGCTTATTATTTTAATAAATCTATCTATAGATACTATGTCGTCTCCCATTATCTCGACGATTTGGTCTAATATATCGATAACTATATCCCAAACTTGAGAATATTGGCTCGCCACTTCTAACTCGCCTTTATCCTTAAAATCTTCAACTAAGTCGTAAATAGTTTGTTCCATATCTATCTCTACTAAAAATTCATATATATTTTTGCAGATTTCTCTACAGCTCTTTTTACCTTTTAATTTATTTTGTAGTTTTATAACTGGGTTTAGAACTCGATTTTTTATCTCATTTATAGTTTTTATAGTTTCAGCTTCTTCTTCCGTCATATCGGAATTATAGTTATTTACAGCTCTATATTCCCATTTTTCATCTAGCCACTTCTTACCTTTTATTCCGTTTAATATAACATAATTTTCGATTAAGCTTACTTCATCGACACTTAATCCTATAAGTCCACTTTTTAAGTACCTAAACATAACTTCGTACGAATAGCGCTTGTTTTTTATTTCAAGTGCAGAAGTTATCAAAACTATTATAGGATTTGATTTAACGTCTCTTTTTTTATCTATAAAGTTTGGTATTTCATATTCATTGAATATTGAGTGTACTAAAAAGTCATATCTATTTAAGTCTCTTGTCGCAACTGTTATATCCTTATATCTTATATTTTTATCTCTAACTAAGTTGACAATTTCCTTTGCTATATGTTCAACTTCTTCATATAAGTTGTTAAATTCCTTTATTTTGATATAATTTACTTCTTCTTTATAATCATGATATGGATATGCATTGTAGTATCTTTCTAAATGTAAAAGCTCATTATTGTTTTCAAAACGCTTTATTTTACCTTTATTTAAATCTACATATGGATTAATTTTTACTCCATTATCCATAGCTATTTTTCTTAATTTTTCATAAGTGTATTTAGTTCTCGAAAATGGATCGTTTTTTCTATAGTTTAAATAGTTTACATTATCCACAGTCAGAGAAACACTGACTTCTTTTGCCTTTTTAAGTAATTTTGCCAAAATAGAATACTGTTTTGGTGTAAAACCTGTAAACTCGTCTATATATACATAACAACCGTCAAAATAACTTGTATTTTCTAGTTTCTGAGCTAGTGAGCCCAGCATATCTTGAGAGTCCACGTAGTTTTCGTGTAATTCATTTTCAAAAGCCTCATATATCTTACTTACATCTTTTAATTTTAATCTAAGTGTTTCATTTTCTATATCTTCAGCAATATACTCAAGCATATCGTAATTTACGTTATATTGTTTTAATTCGCTTATTATCTCGCTAACTGAACCGACAAATCCCGTTTGGGCTGCTGCCTTTGAAAATACATTTAACTCATCTGCTACCTTTTCTATAGCTTTATAAGTTATCATTGCCTTCCCACTTGAATTTATATTTACATCTGTTAAACCACCTGTTTTAGTAAATACAAGAGCACTCATAGTGTTGAAACTAAGCACCCTAGTTCTCATATACTTATCCTTTTCTTTTCCTAAATATAGAGAACTTATCTTTTTCTCCATTTCGAAGGAATACTGTTCTGGAACTAATAATATTACTGGTGTTGTTTCATTATCTTGAACTCTTGCTTTTATCTCGTTTAACAAATATGTACTTTTTCCGCTTCCGCCTCTTCCAAATACAAATCTAAGTCCCATTAATCATCCTCCTCTTCACTTTCATCAAAATCTATAATATCGTAATTTATCTTTTGATTGTTACATAACTTATTAAACTCACAATATTTACAGTGGTTTTTATTTTTATCTATATATCCATCAAAATCTAAACTACTTATATTGTTTATAAAGTTTTCTATAATAGATTTACTTCTTATATGTTTTTCATTTGTATACTTTAAAGTTATAGGAGAGTTATCTATTTTTAATCTAAAATATTTCATACTTATATTTTCAGTAGCTATATCTAGATTATAAATCTTTTGAATTACCTCTTTCGCCAAGTACATATATACTATCGTCTGCATTCTATTTTCTATATTTTTATAACTTGAGTTTTGAGACTCAGTTTTCCAGTCCCAAATCTCGATACTATTATCGTCTATAATAACTAAATCATATTTTGCAGTTAAGTAATTTTCTCCTATTTTAATTCTCACTTCGTATTCAGGTAAATATATCTTGGAATCATCTATATCAATTACATCTTTTATTTTTTCTATCCATAATTTAAACTCTTCACTTATATTTTCTCCAATTGGAATATTTTTAAAATACCTTTCGCACAATAAATGAAAATCACTTCCTGATTTTAACCCTTCATAATAATCTCTACTCTCTATAGAGTCAAATTTCCAATTTATATTGTCTATATATTTATATTTAAACTTTAGAGGGCATGATTTAAACGTATTTAATGAATTTTGACTATAGATAAAATTTTTAAGTTTTTGATCCATTATTTATTCATCCCCCTTTTATTTTTTATTAATTGGTTTAATTTCATAAGATATAAACATGGCTCTTGTTTTTTCTTAGCATTTTTTGATTCTTCTTCAGTTTGATAACTACTTCCCATCATTATAAGCATTTCCTTTGCCCTAGTTATACCTACATATAACAACCTTATCTTTTCATTTATAATATCTATTTTTGTCTGTCTATAATGATTTTGTGTCAACTTTCCATTTACTATTAAGTCTATCTGGTTGTTGATTAAAGCCTCTGTATTTTTATATTTATCTTTTAAATACCACTTATCACATTGGAATTTCTGATTTATATTGTCTGGAAAATGAAATTGTGTTAACTGAAGTAAAAATACACAATCCCATTCCATACCCTTAGATTTATGATAATTGCAGACAGTTATACTTCCAGGCTGTGGTTCATATCCGTTTATTTCATATACTACATCTATCATATAATTAAATACTTTGTTTTTGCTATCTGATAAAACATCGTATATTTCTCTAAGAGTTATATTTGGAATTTCATTTATAAGATATCTGACGTAAAATGATACATAATCGACTAGTGATTTTTCCTCGTCTTTTAATTCTAACCTTTCCTTAATAAATAAGATTAGCTCGTCCACCTTTGTTGTAGGATGTTCTAAAATTTCAACTAATGCATCTAATCCCTGTTTAAAAGTGAAATACATCTCACACATATCGTCTATTATAAGTGGTTTATCTTTTATATCGCTATATAATAATTCTTCGACTGTATACTCTCTCAATATATTTAAAAAGTCATTTTTCCCTTCTCTATTGTCTGTTTTTATAAATACATTAGAAAGAACGTCAATTAATGTTTCTATATCGTCACAGTTTATTATAAAATTTATTATTTTAGCTAGACTATCGATTATCCTTCTTTTATTTTTTGAATTTGGACCTAATTCTTCAAATTCTAGCCCTTCTTGTTCAAGAACTTTTGAAACTTGGCTTAATTGTGAATTATAAGGCACTAAAATTCCTATGCTTTTGTCTGGGTATTTTACTTTTAATCCTTTTACATATTTCACTGTTTTAATTATTTCTTCTTCAAAGGTTTTATACCACATTGCATTTATTTGATATGTGTCTGGATTAGGGTTTTCTTTATACCCTTGTCCTTTTTCTACTGTTTTTATCTCTATTTGTTGCAATGCTTCCCTACATTCCTCTTCTCCTAAATCATTGCATACAAACTCCACTAGATTATTAGCCAAATCAAGTATATCTTCTGAACTTCTATTGGACATATTCATCTCATAACAATACTCAGCTTCACTCATAAATTCCTTAAAAAATTTAGGGTCAGAAGATGAAAACGTACCTGTTATACTTTGATTAACATCGCCAACTCTAACTAGGTTGTTGTGTTTTTCACATATCAACTTAATTATTTTTCCTTGAATCTCGTTAGAATCTTGACACTCATCTTCAAATACATATCTATATCTATTTTGGAACTTTTCTCTTAACTGTTCATCTATACACAAAGTCTTGTAAGCATAAATTAGTAAATCATCATAATCTAAAAGTCCATTTTGTTTTAATTTCTTATCGTAATCCTTATATATAAAGCTTATAATCTTTAAAATGCCTTTATTGCTAAGTGTATTTTCTTCTAATTGTTGTGGCGTTATATCGTTGTATTTTAAACTACTTATAGCTTTAGCTACTAATTCAAAAAATCCATTTTGCCAAGCTTCAAGTTGTATATCATACCACATTTGATTTTTTTGTTCTTTTAAAAAATATCTAAATGCCGCCTCTCCTCCACTCGCTCTAAATGTATTTATACAGTCATTTAACATCATAGTTTTTTGAAGATCGTCAGCTATATTAAAGTCCTCGCTTAACATCATTACTTCTGGTTTTTCTTTTATTATCTTAGCTGCTAGAGAATGTATAGTCATTACTTCAAATCCATTAGTAGAATCTATCCCTTTTTCTTCTAAAATCTTTTTTATTCTGCCTTTAAAATTATTTGCGGCACTATTCATATATGTAAGAATTAATATCTTACCCTTTTCATTTCTATTTTCAACTAAGAGCTTTGCAACTAGATTAGTTACTATAAAAGTTTTGCCCGCTCCTGGTACTGCTGGCACTGCCATTGTCCCTTGTTCATAATTCATTATTGGTATTTGATCTTTTCTATAATTTATCTTACTCAAGAGCGTCTCCTCCTCTATTTGTTAATCTAAGTATTAAGCCGTATAGACCACCTTCTTGTATATACCCATTTATAGAGTAGTCACTCTTATACGCATATACATTCTTAGCATTTTTTAATAAGTTATAAACAGTATTATATAGGTAGTATTTCTTATAACTTTCCTCCATCTCACTAGTATATATTTCTCCATCTTTAAATGATTTTTTTAATACTAGTGGATTTGCCAAATCCTTTTCTATTTTCATATTCCAAGTGTTACTTCCTATATCCACCCAGATTTGAGTTTTTCTTTTTATATTATTTGATATATAAGAATAAGGTGTAGTTATTAAAACTGCATCTTTGTCTTTTATTTCTTCTAATTGCCTTGCATTAAAATAATCCTTTATAAATTTCTTTAAAGATACTATAAATATTTCATCACCATTTTTATTTAAGTCTAATTTATCTAAACACTCTATAAATGATTCACTCTCTGCAATTATATTTTTACAGATAGATACATTTTCTCTTCCGTCTTTTAGATTTAAAACTTTATCTATATAAAATTTAGTTAAGAATTCTCCTATACTTAGTTTTTCTTTTCGTTTTTCATCTATATATTGTATTATTTGTTTATAACTTTCATCTTTATCCCTATTTCTGTATACTTTATATGATTTTATCCTATTTAAATTAAATAAAATTTGAATAAAGTTTACGAACTCCTCTTCTTTTATATAGTGTTGTAGTTCACAATAAATAGCCACAGCAACATATAGTAAATTCCCATATGGATAATCTATTATTTTACTTGTTTTTTTTGTATTTAATATATCTATATCTTTTCTTTTTAATTTATTTATAATTTCATAATCTAATACTGAAGTATTTATAGGATTTATTACTACAATATCTTTTTTAGAAACTCCATTTAAGACTAAGCTTTCTATTTTTTGTGATATATTTTCTATCATTTCGCCATATAACTGGCTACTTTGGTCTAACTCTATCCTTGTATTTGTATTAATTAAATCAAAAATTTCTATATTAGAATAATCCTCACTTCTATCTAACAATTCATTATATATATACTCAATATCATTTTTAATAAATGAAGAAAAATATCTACTATGGTCCCAATTTATATATATTTCTTTTTGATTCTCATTAAAAGTTTGTATTAAAGATGCTTGACTTACACCTATATTTTGTAAATCATCTATAAATAAATATCTATATCTATTTAATAATTGTTCTTTATATAGTTTATTTTTTAATAGATATTCATTGTATAAATAGATACTTATACTATCGTCTACCATAGAGTTGCTTATCATTTCATTTATATATTCTTCAATTATTTCATTCATTTCAATATAAGATTTGTCTTTGATATTATCTTTATTAGATTTTGAATTGTAAATCTTTTTTCCTATAGTTTTATAATCTATTTGATTATAAATAGCATTATCTAAGTTATTCATAATATTAGAAGCTATTGATTTATTAGTACCCGTAATATCTTCAAAATAATTTTTCTTATTTCTTTTTGTCTCTACTTTTTTTTCAAATATATACGTCTTTAAATTACTCGATATAAATATCGGAGTCAAATTCTTTTTTATTATATCCTTACATTCATTTGAAATAATAGGCCAGTATGTTGTTATTTCTCCTCTTACAAATTGACTATATGTACATATCTTAAGTTCTTCACTTATTTTAATGTCTATCTGTTTTATATACTCTAATCTATTTACATTATTATCGACAAACATAAGTATATCACTTGATTTGAAATTATTTTGTTTTATTATTTCTATATATTTATCTAAGATTTTATTTCTATCTTGCAATTTAGTAATCATACTGTCACCTCTCTTAAAACATTAAAGCCTGCATATAGCAAGCTTTAATTTTATATTTTGTTCAAATTTATTTTTTGTTATTTAAGATATATTATAATATTTCTTTGAATAAATTCAAAACATTTTTGTAGAATATATGTTCTACTTCATTTTCTGTAAACCCTTCTTTTTTCATCTTTTCCGCTAAAATTTGCATTTTAGATGCATCTTCAATCTCTACTTTACAGTCAATACCGTCAAAGTCACTACCCAACCCTATTACTTCTATACCACCTATTTTTTTGATATGCTTTACGTGGTTTATCATATCATCTATCTTAGACATATTATTAAACGTTGTATTATCATTTAAAAAGTTAGAATAGAAGTTTAGTCCCATAACTCCGCCTCTATCTGCTAGTTTTTTTATCATATCATCCGTCATATTACGTCTATGACCACAAATACTTCTTGAATTTGAATGACTAGCCACAAATGGCTTTTTAGTATTGTTTAAGATATCGTAAAATCCAGCATCAGATAAATGAGATACATCTATTATTATGCCTAGCTTCTCCATCTCCTCTATAAATTCAAACCCCTTGTTTTTTAATCCCCTATCACAAACTAATTTATTACCTATTATCTCATTTGGAAATCCAAGTTCATTTTCATAATTCCAAGTTAAGGTCATCATTCTTACACCTAATCTATAGAAATTTCTGAGAATCCCTAAATCGCCCTTACAACATGCCCCTTCTTCTATAGATAGAAGTGCACTCATCTTATTTTGTTTTATATTTTTTAATATATCATCATAACTTAAGACTATCCCTATATCTTCTTTATTGGCTTTTATCTCGTTGTGAAAAAGATCAATAGTTCTTAAACAGTTTACTAAAGTGTCTCCCTCTTTTATATTTGTATATGCTGCAAAAACTTGCAACATATAATCTCCTTGTTTCATTTTTTCTATATCAACAGTAAAATTATTATTTTTTAAATTTACATTTTTATTTTTATCTCTTTCATCTAGAATTGCCTTCATCGTGTCACAGTGCATATCTATTACTTTCATATTAATCCTCCGAGTATTTTTATTTATTCATTTTAAATATTTCAAAGCTCAAATCTTGTATAATCCTTTCAAAATTAGGTACATTAACATCATTGCTTAAAAAACAAATTATAAAAGGTTTCTCTGCAAATACTATTCCTACATCATGTGTAGTATTAGTATCTTCACCTGTTTTATGAGCTATTGTTATTTTATTTTCATTTGAGCTTAAAAAAAATGGAATCTTAGAATTTAATCGCTGATTTTTTAATACTTCTAACATTTTATATGAAGCTTTTTTTGATACTAAATCTCCATTATATATTTTCTCCAATAATATCCCCATATCTTTTGCCGTTGTATAGTTTTCAAGTCCATTTTTTACTCCTACTTCATCAAACATTTTTCGTTTTAATACAGTATTTTTAAATCCATTATTTTGTATAAAACTATTTATGTTATTTATTTTACATCTATCTATTAAAATATTTGTAGCATAATTATCACTCAATATTATCATCAATGTATATAAATCTTTTAACGTCAATTTGAGTCCTTCGTCCATATAATTTAACGCCCCACATGATGGAACTTTATCGCACTCTCTTGTAACAAAAATTTCGTCATCTTTTAGTATGCCACTAGATAATTGTCTAAAGACCTCACCTAATACCATAAGCTTTATTAAGCTAGCAGCTAGCATAGGCTCATCTTCATTATATGATATAACTTCCTTTGTAACTAAATTTTTATAATAAAATCCTACTTTCCCTTCTACCTCAGACAGTTTACTTATTATATTATTCATAAAATCCCCCTACAATTTAAGTACTATGTAATTTATACTTTTTTCTTTATAATTTTAAAATTATAATATAATAATTATATCTTATAATTTATTTATTTTGTTATTCCTACCATAATATCTTAAATCACTATAATTTTATATTCAAAAAAAACTTCTTATATTATAAGAAGTCTTTATCTGCACATAAATTATTTTTTTCTCTAATTGAAACTACTTTTTCTTTTATAAATCTCACTCTTGAACCTAGTAAGACAAGTAATATATTCAATATTATTAGAATAACTGTATAACTTAATGTTATATTATTGAAAAAGTCATTGATAAGCGACATTGTAGGTATGAAGTAGAATTCTACCATCCAAACACCCCAATAAACATCTTGAAGTATATAGTAAGTATAAGTTGCAAAAAATAATAAAAATAATCCAAACCCGCAACCTAAAATTCCACTTATTAAAGATTCTTTTACACTCAATCTATATCTATAACCTATATAAAAACTATAACCTAGGAATATCTCTAAAAATCCATATCCAATTAAATTACTAACTTTACTATAAGGAATTAACTTAAAATAAAAAAATGACAATATACATATAATTAAACTGCCAAAAAATAATTTTCCCCCGTATTTAATTATCCTTTCCATAAAGTCACCTCTAATCCCTTTATTTTAGTATATTCATAAAATAAAGGGATTGTGACTATTTTATTAATAACTATATATTATTTTAAGTTTATAAATACTTTAATTAAATTATAAATACAGCAACGACTGTAGTAACAGCAAATCCGATTAATATAGGTTTTAAGTTTCTCTTTGCAAGTTCTATTGGGCTTACACCACATATCGCTGCAGCTGAGATTAATCCCCAAGGAACTAAACATCCTCCACCAGTCCATATACCTGCTATTTGACCTAATGCACATAAAGCTCCTACACTACTATTTATAGCTGTACCAAATACATTAGCTAAAGAACCTACTAATGATATTCCAGAGAATCCTGAACCATCAAGACCTGTGATAGCCCCTACTACAGTCTGTATACTACAAACTGCTAATTTATTAAGTGGTACTGCATTTGATAATGCTACACCCATATCAGATAGTAAACCTTGTGAACCAGATGGAAGCACTTCACCTAAAACAGCAGTTATTGGGGCAACTTCACCCATATAGAAAAATGCTGCTATTGGAATTATTGCTGCAAATATCTTAATACCAAATACAAATCCATCGATTATATTATCACATGTTGCCTCAAAACATTTTTTATTAAAGTTCATTACGTTGATTATTATTATAAGAAGTGCAGCTGTTCCACCTAATAATGCGGCTGCATCTCCACCTGTTAATTTGAAAATATACATCGCTACTATATCTAAAACAAATCCTATTAATACTAAAAATACAGCTATTTTAGCTTTTGGATTGAACTCTGTGATTTCTTCATGGTCCACTGCTTGTAATTCTAAATCAAATTTACCTTTTTTAATATCTTTTCTAAGTCCATAAAAGGCTACACCTATTGTAACTATTGCCATAACCCAATATAAAGGCATCCCTTCTTGAATTACTTGAGATATTTCAATACCAGCTGCACTTGCTGTTATAGCTGGTGCCCCCTGAATTACAAAGTCAGTGGAAAGTGCCAACCCATGACCAAATAGATTTAGAGCAACTGCTACACCTATTGCTGGAAGACCTGCATTTAATGCAACTGGTAGAAAAACTGCTCCTACTAATGCAACAGCTGGTGTTGGCCAGAAAAACCAAGAAAGTAGTAACATAACTAAACCTGTTACAAAGAATGCTGATGTTGGGTTCTTTATAAATCGTGAAAAAGGCTTAACCATATAATTTATAGCTTTGTTAGTCTCCAATGCTTTTGATAACGCAACCATAATAGATATAATCAAAATTATAGAACCGAGTTCATTTAAAGACACAATAAATGAATTAAATACTGCTCCTAGCGATCCTGCAATATTATGCGTATAAAACAATCCTAGACAAAAAATACCTAGAATACATGGAATTACAACATCCTTTTTCAAAATCATAGTTACAAGAACTATAACCATGAATAAAATATAAATATAATGCGCTCCTGTTAATGTCATATACTTTATTCTCCTTTTCAATTTTTAGATAGTAATATTATATGATTATGTTAATTTTTGGTTACATTTATATTTTTTAGATACCTTATATGTTTTTAATAAGATATTAAGTTGTGACTTTATATTACAAATAAGGAGCAATTTTTTAAAATATATTTAAATATTTCGGTAAATTATGTATAATTAATTTTTATATATTTTTTTTATTAAATTTATAATAATATTAATATAAAAGTATATAAATATAGTTTTTATTTTTTTGATATAATTTAGTGTAATATACTAATATATATACATAAGCTTTTAAATATTTATTTAAAATATACAAAGAAGGGATAATGTTTATGAGAGAAGAGTATCAATTAATACAAAAAAAAGAAATACTTAGATTTGCTCTATTTCTAGGTGAACTAATGTTAACTAACGGGGTAGAAACTTCTCGTGCTGAAGACAGTGTTTTGAGAGTATGTGCTTCTCGTGGATACAGACATATTAATGTATTTACAACTCCTACCTGTATAATCATTGCTGATGATAAATTTGATGGATTATCTTTTATGAGAACTATAAAGCGTAGAAGCATTGATTTAAATAAAATAGATTTATTAAATACTGTGTCTAGAAATTTTGTTCAAAATCCTGATATGACAACTGACGAAGCAATCAAACAATTAAAGAAAATTGCTACATTACCTCCTCCTTATAATTTACTTTCATTTTATGCTGGAACTGCAGTTGCATCTGCTTGCTTTGCATATTTAATAGGCGGAACTAGTATAGCTGATTTCTTACTTACTTTAATAATATCAGTTGTTGGAACAATTATATTTAACGGTATTATAAAATTAAACTCTCTTACATTTATATCTACATTGATATCTTCTTTTGCAATTGCTACTTTCGGGGTTGCATTTTGTGAAATAGGAATTTTACACGATCCAAAAATGCTTATAGTTGGTTCTATAATGCCTTTACTTCCTGGGGTTGCTTTTGTAAAAGGACTACGTGATTTAATATCAGGAGATTTAGTCTCTGGAGTATCTCGTGTCTTTGAAGCCTTTTTAACAGCCGGTGCAATAGCTGTCGGTGTAGGGGTAGTTCTTGATTTTTGGATTAGATTCGGAGGTTAAATAAATGAGTTTTTTTGATTTAATAACAAATTTTATATTTTCATTTGCAGCTACTTTGGGGTTCTCCATATTTTTTAATGCTCCTAAAAAATCACTTATTCCATGTGGTGTAGTTGGTGGTATAGGATGGTCAACTTATATTGTAATGACAAATTCAAGATATTTTTCAGCTATATTTTCAATAGTCATAGCTTCTGCTATCATTTCTCTATTTAGTGAAATCTTAGCCCGTAAATTAAAATATCCATCTATAAACTTTGTAATTCCTGGGATACTTCCATTAGTTCCAGGGCTAGGTTTATATAATACGATGTATGAATTAGTTCAAGAAAATTATTCATTAGCTGCTTCTACTGGAACAGATGCATTACTTAAAAGTGCTGGTATCGCACTTGGCATTCTTATAATTACATCTTTTACAAGAACATATTATATAATTCTTAGAAAAATTAAAATAAGAAAGATAGAAAAAAATATAGATAATTAAAAGGAGCCAAAAGGCTCCTTTTACATTTAAATAATTCTAACTACTACAGGAATATAATCTCTACTTTCTCTGTATTTTTTATCATTTTTTCTTAAATAAAGATAACTTAAAAATGTAAATAATAATCCACTTAGTCCACTTAACAATTCTATCGGACCTTTAAATTCTATTTTATTAAGTACGAAAAAGCATATAGCTGTTCCTGCAATTAAAAATACTAGCGGCAATATATACGCAAGCATAGTTGCCTTCATTACTTTCACACTCTCCATACTAACTTCTACATGATCCCCTACTTTTGCTCCAATTTGATTATCGACTTCTACTACTAAATCTTGACTTTCTGAAGTTAACTTTGCACATTTTCCGCATGAAGCACATGCAGAATGGCGTTGCATACGCATTTTAGCAGTTTTATCATCTACTATTTCAACTATAAATCCTTGTTGATTCATAATAGTCCCCCCTATTTTGTGAATTTTTTTATTGTATCCATTAATTCCTTAATTGCTGTTTCACTTTCTTCTTCATTTCCATATTTTATATCATTATACACACATCCCTTAATGTGATTTTCTAGTATAATCGCGCCAACATTATCGATGGCAGACCTAATTGCAGATATTTGAATTAATATATCTACACAGTACCTATCATCTTCTATCATTTTTTGTATCCCTTTTACTTGTCCTTCAATTCGTTTAAGCCTTCTATTAAGTGCAGCTTTATCATTTCCTTTAGCTAATTTTTTTTCACTCATTATTTAACACCTCTTATTAGTGATATATATTATTATATCATTAAAAAAGTGTAAATTTAACTCCTAAAAAATTATACATTTTCATATCTCACAAAATGATTTTATTTATATTAAAAATTTAAATATCCAAGTAACTAAATATTACACTTTCCTTTTCCTTAAATTTTTCCAATAAAATAAGACCCACAAATTGAATTAATGTTCTTTTATTATTTATAAAAAAAGAACCATTTTCTTCGGTTCCAAAAAAATCTATAATATGTATATTGTCTGTTTTCCGTACGATTATAAATAACCCATATTACAGTATTTCTCTCCCTCCGAAAGAGCATGTATTATTTTAGGCAGGTCTCCTGGCTTGAAATCATCCTACTAACTTCTCCTTCCCGATTTAACAGTGGAGGCTAAGTTCTCCAAAACCTTAAGCGTTCGTCATCCTTACAGTAGCGGGGGCTGCTGTGGCTTTTCACCACATTCCCTTTTAAGTATTGTTTTAAATACACCTTGAACAATATTCAATTTGTGAATCTTATTCAAAAAATCTATACAACAACGTGTATACTTAATTATATCTTTATTTTACATTTTTTTCAATAAATTATAATATCTTACTATATGCTATTTTATTATACAATATTTAAATATAAATCAACTTTTTAGTCTGCTTTACCTTTATCTATCTTTTCCATATATTCAAATAATGTTATATTATGAATATTCTCGTTTATATCGATTAAGTTTGATAAAGTGACCCCCAGTAATCGTATTTGTAAATCATTGCACTGTATATTTCTAAATAAATTATATATATTCGTTCTTATATCCTCATGCGAATTTATTCCATGTTCTAGACTTATGCTACGCGTTATTTGTGTAAAATCTTCAAATTTAACCTTGAGCGTAACAGTTTTTCCCAGTTTATTTAAACACATAATTCTATTACTTACATCTAAACACAATTCATCTAATATGTTGACTATTTCTTCTTCATCTAGTCTGTAATTGTGATCTAATGTTGTTTCTGAGCCGACTGATTTTCGTTCTCTATACGGTTCAACAGGCCTATTATCTATACCTCTTGCAAAATTATAATAAAGGTATCCTCTACTTTTAAACATCTTCTCTAATTCATATAAACTTAAATGTCTCAAATCATATCCATTCTTTATTCCCATAAGTTTTAGTGTTTTTGAAGTTACCTTGCCAATACCAAAAAATTTTTGTATAGGCAATTTATCCAAGAACTCTTGGGAATGCTCTGGCATTATTACAGTAAATCCATTTGGTTTTTCATAGTCAGATGCTAATTTAGCTAAAAATTTATTGTATGAAACTCCCGCTGAAGCAGTAAGTCCTGTCTCCATAAAAATATCTCTTTTTATAAACTTTGCTATGGTAGTTGCATATTTTATTGGTACTTTTGGATTAGTTACATCTAAAAAAGCTTCATCTAGTGAAAGTGGTTCTACTAAATCTGTATATCTATGAAATATCTCTCTTATTTTATTTGATACTTGTCTATAAACATCAAATCTAGGTCTTACAAAAATAGCATATGGACATCTTTTTTGTGCTATTTTAGATGGCATTGCAGAGTGGATCCCATATTTTCTAGCCTCATAAGAGCATGTTGCTACAACACCTCTACTATGTGGATCTCCTCCTACTATAACAGGTTTTCCCTTTAAATTTGGATTATCCCTTTGTTCTACAGATGCAAAAAAGGCATCCATATCTATATGTATTATCTTCCTCATTTGCTCCATTTAAATCACCTTTTTTAAACTTTCTATTTAAATTATATTTAATTTACTCTAAAATAATTTGTTATTGTGCAATTTATTTCTAAATTCATAATTTTTGTAATTTTTTTTGTTATATATGTTGAAATAATAACAAAAATAGTATAGAATTAAAGTATCCAGGGAATTAAGAATTCCTTACTCATAACCAAATTATTTTATTTACTTTATTATAAAAAGACCATTTTGTAAAAGTGGTCTTTTCTTTTTATAAAATTATAGAAGGGAGACTAAAAAATAGATTTCTAAACTATTTTTTAAGACTCCCTTTTTC
>CAMEPL010000032.1 GCA_945931665.1 uncultured Clostridium sp.
GCCCCTGGGAAAAATACTATAAATGGATTTGGGATATATGTTTCTAGTATATATAATATGAGACTATATCCAACCATTAGTCCTAAAAAAACCATCTTTTTTGTTTTCATAAAATTTTATCTCCAAATTTTCATATCATCTAAAAATATATAAATCGCTTAATAAATTATGAATTATAGCGAACTTTTAATATTCTTAATAACTATTTATTTATCTATTATATATAATACAATATTTTTCAAAAATTCTCCAGTTTTTGTCTATTTTTAACGTAAATTATAGAAAAAACTCATATTTAAATTTATTATATAGTTTTACTCCCTACCCCTATAGCTTAACTTGACTTTTTACAATATAAAATTTATTATATAGTTGTAGTAATTTTACTATGAAAATGAATTTCATTAGGAGGTATTAATGATGACTGTTTACGATTTGAAGGTTGGACAAAAAGCTATCATTAACAGTATTAATGGTGATATACGACTAGCAAAAAGATTATTTGCTCTAGGATGTATAAGTGGAACTGAAATATCAGTAAAAAAAGTCGCTCCTTTTGGTGATCCTATCGTTATAAACTTTAGAGGACTAAACTTAGCACTTCGAAAAAATGATGCTAAAAATATTACATTAAAGTAAAGGAGTGAGCTATTTTGATTAACGTTGCCTTATTTGGAAACCCAAATGTAGGAAAGACTACTGTTTTTAATTTACTTACTGGCTCTAATCAATATGTAGGAAACTGGCCAGGAGTTACTATTGAAAAAAAAGAAGGCTATTTAAAAGAAGATATTAAGATAGTCGACTTACCGGGTATTTATGCAATGGATACTTTCTCAAATGAAGAAAAAGTATCTAAATCTTTTCTAGAAAATGAAGATGTGGATGTTATCTTAAATATTGTCGATGCATCTAATTTATCTAGAAACCTATATTTAACTACGCAACTTATGGAGTACAATAAACCTATTATTTTACTTCTAAATATGCTTGATTTAGCAGAATCAAAAGGAATTGAAATCGATTATGATAAATTGGCAAATGAGTTAGGAATACAGATAATTCCTATAATAGCAAAAAAGAAAAGCGGAACAGAAAATATAGAACAAGTTATTAGAAATTCCGTAGATTTAAAAACTGATTATATAGAAGACTTTGGTACTGAAAGTCAGACTTATGAAAAAATAGATTCAATACTAAAAAAATGCACTGTCGAAAAATCTAAAAGTAAAAAAACAATTACGGATAAAATAGATGATTTTGTATTAAATCCGATTTTAGCGTATCCAATATTTATCGGTATTTTATTTTTACTATTTAAATTTACATTCGATTGGGTTGGCGGGCCTTTACAAGATTTATCTACTACTTTGATAGAAGATTATATTATAACTCCTGTAGATGGGCTTTTAGCTAACTCTAGCGTATGGTTTAGATCATTAATCGTCGATGGTATATTAGGTTCTTTAGGTGGTACATTACCATTCTTCCCATTAATATTTGTTTTATTCTTAGGAATTTCACTATTTGAAGATAGTGGATATATGTCTAGAGCGGCATTCCTTATGGATAAAATAATGAGTAAAGTTGGTTTATCTGGTAAAGCATTTATTCCAATGGTTATGGGAATGGGTTGTGCATCTCCAGCCATAATGGCAACAAGAACATTAGAAAGTGAAAAGGATAGAAAAATAACTGCACTTATAGCTCCTCTTATGACATGTGGTGCTAAATTACCTATTTATGCTTTATTTATAAGAATATTCTTTAAGGCTAATGCAGCGATTGTAACTACTTCTCTATATTTATTAGGTATAGTAGTTGCTATCTTAATAGCTTTAATTTTAAATAAAACTGTATATAAAACAGAATTAGAACCATTTGTATTGGAGCTTCCTGAATATAGAGTTCCAACACTAGATGCTCTTCTAAAAAATGCTTGGAATAAATCAAAAGGATTCTTACACAAAGTTATAACAGTTATGTTCTTTATGTCTGTTGTTATATGGGCAATGTCTTCATTCAACTTTGGAGGATTTACAGAAGATATAAACACAAGTTTCTTATCTTACTTAGGTAAAGTTATGACACCTATATTTGCTCCATTAGGATTTGCTGATTGGAGAATATCAGTAGCATTAATAACTGGTTTAGGTGCTAAAGAAGTTGTTGTAAATACACTTTTAATTTTATTTGGTAATTTAAACTCTGGACTTGCTGGTGTATTTACTGTTATAACAGCTTATACTTTCTTAGTTTTCTGTGCTTTATATACTCCATGTATAGCGACTTTAGCCACTATGAGAAAAGAATACGGAAACAAAATGATGCTTACTTCTCTACTATATCAATTTGGTGTAGCATGGATTGTAGGTTTTGTATTTAACTTTGTTGGTTCTTTAATAGTGTTTGGTAAAATAGGCGTAACTGTGGGACAATTTGCATCTTTCATAGTTGTAATTGTACTTACTGTTCTTTTCCTAAATTACTATTCTAAAAACAATAAATTAAAATCAGTTCATTGCGATTGTTATTCATGTCCATCAAAATGTAGCAATGAATCAAAATAATGAATATAATTTCATATTTAATAAAAAATAAACCCTATATAGGGTTTATTTTTTTATTAAATATTATTATTTATATTTTTAAAACTTCTAATAACCTATTAGAATCTTACTTTTACAGTTATCTCTTTTCCATTTCTATTTATTGTCAGTGTTGCTGAATCTCCTTTAGTATAATTGTAAAGATTTTTTGTTAAATCTGACATTACTGATAGATCTATATTGTCTATTTTAGTTATTATATCTCCAGATTTTATACCAGCTGATTCTGCTGCTGAACCTGAGATTACTTCTGCTACATATACTCCTTCATCACTACTTAATTGTTTTCTTGAATATTGAGCATATTTCACTGCATCTGTACCTTTTATCCCTAAGGTTACTTTTTCATAACTACCTTTTTGTATTATTGATTCAATTATTGGTTTTGCAATATTTATTGGTATTGCAAATCCTAAACCTTCACCTTCTGATGCTTTGGCTGTATTTATACCAATTACTTGACCACTTGAGTTTAATAATGGTCCACCACTGTTACCAGAGTTTATACTTGCATCTGTTTGAATTAAACCTGTCATAGTTGTTTCTGATGTTGATATTGTTCTGTCTAATCCACTGATTATACCTTGTGTAACTGTTCCTGCTAAGTCTAATCCATATGGGTTACCTATTGCTACTGATATATCACCTATTTGTACTTTATCACTATCTCCTAATTCAGCTGCTGTAAGTCCTGTTTTGTTAACTTTGACTATAGCTAAATCAAGTTGAGAATCATACCAGTAAACTTCACCATCTATTGTACTACCATCATTGAATAATACACTTACTGTTTTCGCTTCACCATCAGATATAACGTGTGAATTTGTAAGTATATATCCATTTGAATCTACTATTATACCAGTTCCTACACCAGTTGATTCAGTTGGCATAGAAAACATATTATCGCTACTTAATGTAGTAGTTGTTATACCTACTACTGAAGGTTTTGCCTTTTCACTTACGGCTTGATATACATTTGTGCCTTTTTCATTATTCACTATTATTTGTGAGCTAGTTCCCTTAACTGTATTCGTTGTTCCATTTAATATTCCCGTCTTATTTACTACAACTACTGTTAATAATGAACTTAAAATAGAACAAATTATTGCTACAATCACAACTAAACTAATACTTCTTTTCTTTGACATTATATATTCCTCCTATATTCATAAGATTTTCTTAATTAACCTCTGTCATTTATCTTACAAATAAATCTTTTTAATATCTATCATATTTTCTATGATTTTATTATATTATCTTAAACTTAATTTAAACTTAAATATAAACAAGAATTTATATTAAAAAAATCCAAATAAAATGCTTTAATCACTTCATTTGGATTTTTATTTTAATTTCAATAGTATCTTTTAAAAATATCTATTATAATCTTTTTTCTAATTCTTCTTTTTCTTTTTCATAACCTGGTTTCCCAAGTAATGCGAACATATTTTTCTTATAAGCTTCAACACCTGGTTGGTTAAATGGATTAACACCTAATAAGTATCCACTTATACCACAAGCTTTCATAAAGAAGTAAGCCATATAACCAAAGTTATATATATCTAATTTTTCTATGTTTATTATCATATTTGGAACTTGTCCGTCATTGTGAGCTAAAACAGTTCCTTGTAATGCTTTATGATTTACATAGTCTAGTCCTTTACCAGCTAAGTAATTTAATCCATCTAAATCTGCTTCATCAGATTCTATTACTATATCTTTTCTAGGTTTTTCTACGTTTATTACTGTTTCAAATAGTATTCTCTTACCATCTTGAACATATTGTCCCATAGAGTGTAAATCAGTTGAGAAGTCTACTGCTGCTGGGAATATACCTTTTTGATCTTTCCCTTCACTTTCTCCGTATAATTGTTTCCACCATTCATTTACATAGTGTAATGTTGGTTCGTAGTTTACTAGTAATTCTATATCTTTACCTTTTCTATGTAATATATTTCTTATTACTGCATATTGATATGCATAGTTGTTGTCTATAACATCTGTAGAGAAATCTTCTCTAGCATCTGCCATACCTTTCATCATTTCATCTATATCAAGTCCTGCTGCTGCTATTGGAAGTAGACCAACTGCTGACATTACTGAGAATCTTCCTCCGATATCATCTGGTATAACGAAAGTTTCATATCCTTGTTCGTCTGCTAATTGTCTAAGTGCACCTTTTTTAGCATCAGTTGTAGCATATATTCTTTTTGCTGCTTCTTCTTTTCCATATTTCTTTTCTAATATGTCTTTAAATATTCTAAATGCTATTGCAGGTTCTGTAGTTGTTCCTGATTTTGATATTACATTAACTGAGAAATCTCTATCTTTTACTAATTCTATTAAATCAGCTAAGTAAGAAGAACTTATGCTATTTCCTGCAAAATATATTTCTGGAGCTTTTCTATCTTCTTTTGATAAGCTGTTTCTAAAAGTGTGAGAACACATTTCTATTGCAGCTCTTGAACCTAAATAAGACCCACCTATACCTATTACTACTAATACTTCTGAATCAGATTGTATTTTTTGTGCTGCCTTTTTTATTCTATCAAATTCGTCTTTATCATATTCAACTGGCCAGTTAACCCATCCTAAAAAATCATTTCCTAATCCTGTCTTTTCATGAATGGCATCATGAGCAACAGTTACATATGGTTGCATTGCATCAATTTCTGATTTATCTAAAAACCCCAATACCTTGCTATAATCTAAATTTAATTTAGTCATATTAATTAATCCCTCTCTTTTTAAATTTATTTATTATTTTAAATGCTCCTTTTCGCAATCACCTAAATTATACCATATTTGTTTAATATACGAAATATCAAATATATAAAAATTATATCTATATTAATAAATATTCGCCTGTTGAAACCCATATTTACATTATAAAAAATGCATTGAAATATAGGTTTAACACTATACTCCAATGCATTTTGATTTTACTTTATAATTTTAGTTATCGCCTGTTTTTTGTTGAATAACTTTTTCAGCTATATTAGCTGCATGGTCTGAAATTCTTTCTAAATTACTTAGAATTTCTAAATATATAATACCATTGTCTATACTACAAAGGTTGTTGTTTAATCTTCTCATATGGTTTACTCTACATGATTCTTCCATTATATCTACTTGTTCTTCCATTTTTATAACTTTACAAGCTAGATGAACATCAGATGTAACCATAGCTTCTAAGGCATAAGTGTATGCTGAAACAACTTTGTTGTACATATCGCTTATTTCATTTTGTCCTTGTTCTGAGAATGAAACTTGACCGTCTATTGCTGATTGTGCTATTTCTGCTAAGTTCTCAGCATGGTCACCTATTCTCTCTATATCATTTACTGTATTAAATAATGCGTCTACAGTTTCTCTATCTTCTTCGCTTAATGATGCTTTAGATAATTTTAAAAGATAATTTAATATAGTTTTTTGTAATTGATTTATTATCTTTTCTTGTTTAAAACTTTTTTCGATAGCATCAGTTGATGCTTCTAATATACCTTCCATAGCATGGTCAACACTATCTCTAGCTTTTTCACCCATTCTAGATACTTCTTTTATTGTACTAGCTAAAGCTATTGGTGGAGTTTGAATCATTCTGTCATCTATGTATTTGATTACTCTTGATTCATCTTCTTCAATCTCATCTTCTTTATCTGGAACGATTCTCATAGCTATTCTAACGATTAATTTGTTGCATGGTAATAATAATAATGTTGAAACTATATTAAATATAGTATGAACATTTGCTATTTGTCTTGCAACATTATGTGGATCCATTTTAACAACTATATCTACTACGAAACGATTTAAGAATATTAAGAAGATAATTGTTCCTAATATATTAAATATTAAATGTATCATAGCCGCTCTCTTAGCATTTTTGTTTGCTCCGATACTTGATATTAATGAAGTTACACAAGTTCCTATATTTTGTCCATATAATATAGGTAATGCTGCTGCAAGTGGAACTAATCCTTGAGATGCTAAAACAACTAACATACCCATTGCTGCTGATGAACTTTGGATTATTGCTGTTATCCCAAATCCCAGAAGAAGTCCTAGTACTGGATATTTTCCGAATGTAGCTAATAAATCTGTAAATCCTTTATATTCTGCTAATGGATTTACAGCTACTTTCATAGATTCCATACCTGTAAATAGTAAACCAAAACCTATAAATACTTCTCCAACTTGTTTATATTTTTCATTTCCGCCAAATAAATATAATAAAATACCTATTCCTAATGCAAGTGGAGCCAGACCAGTTAAATCAAATGATACTATTTGTGCTGTTATTGTTGTACCTATATTCGCACCCATAATTACTCCAACTGCTTGTGGAAGTCCCATAAGACCTGCATTAACAAAACCTACTACCATTACTGTTGTGGCACTAGAACTTTGTATAACTGCTGTTACTACAGCACCAAGAATTACACCCATAAAGATGTTTTTAGTTAAAAGTTCGATAATTTTTTTCATTTTAGATCCGGCTACTTTTTCTAATGATTCCCCCATTAGGTTCATACCGTATAAAAATAGACCTAGACCGCCTAAAAGACTTATAACGATTTGCACTTCTTTCCTCCTTAAGTAAATAAATCATATTCGAATTTTGATTGAATTCATATTTAAGTACATGTTTATTTTATAATGTTGTAAGTATAAACTTCAATAGTTTTTTTAAGGTTTGTTAATTTCTTAATACAAACTTAACATAAATATTCCATGTTTTTACATTAAATCCATTAAATTACGTAAATCAAATTATAGAGCGGAATTATTCCTCATATTTTATTTCATAGCAGAGTATCTTTGTATTATTTTCTCAGCACATTTTATACCATCAACTGCAGCAGTTACTATACCACCTGCATATCCTGCACCTTCTCCACATGGATATAACTGTTCTAAAGTTACAGATTCTAGAGTTTCTTCATCTCTTACTATTCTTATTGGAGCAGATGATCTAGTTTCCACACCAGTTAAAACAGCATCATTCATTGCAAATCCATTTAATTTTTTATCTAGTTTTGGTAGAGCTTCTTTCATAGTTTCACATACGAAATCTGGTAAGCATTTTCTTAAATCTGCAAATGTATACCCTGGTTGATATGAAGGTTTAACCTCACCTAATTCTGTTGTTACTTTATCTTGTAAGAAATCTCCCACTAATTGAACTGGTGCATTATAATTTCCTCCACCTAATTCAAATGCTAATTTTTCATATTTTCTTTGGAATTCAACACCTGCTAGTGGATGGTCACTTCCAAAATCAGAAGGTCTTACATTTACTAAGAATGCACTGTTTGCATTTTCTTTATCTCTAGCGTGTTCACTCATTCCATTAGTAACAACTTCACCTTCTTCTGATGCTGATGCTATTACTGTTCCTCCTGGACACATACAGAATGTATATGCTGTTCTTCCATTAGAAGTATGCTCGATTAATTTATAATCAGCTGCTCCTAATCTAGGATGATTATAGAACTCTTTATATTGAGATTGATTTATTAATATTTGTGGATGCTCTATTCTGGCACCTATGGCAAATGGTTTTTGGTTTATTTGTATTCCATTTTCATATAACATTTCATAAGTATCTCTTGCACTGTGACCTATTGCTAATATTACTACATTTGTTTCGATTACTTCTTCATCGTTAACTACTACAGATTTTATTTTTGAGTCTTCCATGTTAATTTGAGTTACTTTTGAATCAAATTTAACAGTTCCTCCAAGTCTTATAATCTCTTCTCTTATATTTTTTACAACATTTTTAAGTATATCTGTTCCAACATGAGGTTTATTAGAATATAAGATTTCATCTGGAGCACCGAAGTTCACAAATTCAGTTAAAACTTTTCTACACCTTATATCTTTAATTCTAGTAGTAAGTTTTCCATCTGAGAAAGTACCTGCTCCACCTTCTCCAAATTGAACATTAGAATTATTTTTAAATTTTCTCTCTTTCCAGAAGTTGTCTATATCTTTTGTTCTGTTGTCTACGTCTAAACCTCTTTCTAGCATTATAGGCATATAACCTCTTTGTGCTAAAACTAAAGATGCAAATAATCCAGCTGGACCACTTCCTATTACAACAGGTCTATGTTGTAATTTTTGAGTTCCAGATTCTACACCTATATATTCTCTTTGTTTTATTTCTACAACATCTTTTAACTTTTTCTTTAGAAGTTTTCCTTCATTTTTTACAACTACATCAACTGTATATACGAAGTCTATTTTACCTCTTTTTCTCGCATCAACTGATTCTTTATATATAAAATATTTTTCTAAATCCGATTCTTTTATTTTTAATTTTTTTAATATACTACTTTTTATTTTTGATTTGTCGTCATCTATGCTTAATTTAATATTAGATACTCTCAGCATATAAACATCCTCCTCTTATATTTTACTTTTCATCTTTTTCGCTCATGTATATTCATTTTCAAAAAGATAGCGAACTCTTAGAGTTCGCTTTTTATTCGTTAAAGTTTTTCACTTATAAGTCCTCTTATTACTTTCATGTTGTTGAATACTTTCTCTAAGAAGTTTTCAACCTCTTCATTATCTAATAGAGCTATTTCTAATTCATCATCTTGTGATATATTTTTTGATTCACAATATGATTTAGCTATATTTATTAATTCTTCTTTACTTTCTGAAGATAAATCGTATTCTTTAAAGTCTATGATTATATATTGTTTTATTTTTTCTTTTCCACCGTCATTATAACCGATTTCTATATGGTATATAACTCCGAATAAATTTTGTGGTTCTTCAGCACCTTTATATACTGGTACTGCTGGGTTTGATTTTATAAAATTAGTTGATACTGCAATAGGATTTCCTAAAGTAAAACTCATAAAACTACCTCTTTCTCTGTAATATACTTCTTTTATATTTTATCATTTTTTTTATATATTAAAAGACTTTTACATAAATTTTATTATTTTATTTGGCTCAGATATGTGAAATTTAACGAAAAAATACCCTATAAAGTAGTATTACCGTATTTTTACTACTTTATAGGTATATTTTTAGCTTATTTTCAATTCTTTATATCTCTTACTTAAAGTTTTAGCACTGATGTCATATTTTTTCGAGATTTGTCCTTGTGTCACTGTATCATCGCTGTTCTTTCTAACTTCATATTCAATAGCTGCTGCCCAGCCATTTTCACTTCCTTTATAGGATTTATGTATTTGTCTAAATTTTTTCCATTCTTCTATGCATTTTTGTTTATATTGATTTTCCACTTTTGACAATAAGAGGTCATATATTTTACATCGTTCTTGTGTCTTTTTATTTTCATTTTTTTTTATCTTTTTTTTATCTTTGTCCTGTTTATTCTCTAGTTTGTCTTGTTTTAATTCTTGTTTGCCTTTTTTGAGTTCCTGTTTTGGTTCTTTTTTAATCTCTTTTTTAGTTATAATCTCTTGAGTCTTTTTATCTGGATTTTTATTCTCTTTGGTCTCTTCTCCTAATGTATTTTCTTTTGGTGGTTCTTCCACCATTAATCTAGCAACTATGTTGTTTTCTATTTTGGATTCAATTTGTTGTTCAATTTTTGACATTGATATGTTTTCTAGCTTAGATTCAATTTTTTCTGCTTTGTATATATGTATGTTTTCTATTTTATTTGGCGAATTATTATTTTTCTTTTCAACATTGCAATCTTTATTCTTCACTACTCCTTCGATCTGCTTAGCAACTGTACTTTCTGAGTTTTTACTAACTGACTTCGAAGATATCTCTGCAAGTTGTTTTTCTAATTGTAATTCTCTTTCTCTGAGTTTTAACTCTCGCTCTTTTATTAACTTTTCTTTTCTAATAAGCTCTAATTTAAGTCTCATTGATTCTAGCCTTTTGGTTACTTCTATTCTTTGTTTTAATTTAGCCTCCAATCTCTTATTTATTCTTTGTCTATCTCTAAATCCTTGTGGATTTCTTGATTTTCTTGCCATTACTTGCTTTCTTTGTTTTTCTTTTAAAACAATTATATTCTCTTCTTTTTCTTTGTTATTTAATTGTTCTGCTTGTTCAGTCGGCTGTTTTTTGCTTACTTTTTCTTGTTTTTTGTTTTCTATATCCTTATGCTGTGGCTTAGTATCTTGAGTTATTGCCCCTTTCAAAGCTAAATCTGATTTTATTGCGACTACTCCTTCGGCATCAATATCTGCCACAATTTCATGTTGAGCTTCTCCCATCACCAGTTTTCCTTGTTTAACCTTGTCATCAATTTTTGTGACAGTCAACTCTTTTGCTTTACTTCTATATAGTGGTTTTTTAATTACTAGTTCTTTTGGTTTATCTTTTACTTCTTGTTGTGATTTATTTACTACCAGTTCTTTTTGGTTGTCTTTTACTTCTTGTTGTGGCTTACTTACCACCAGTTCTTCTTGGTTGTCTTTTACTTCTTGTTGTGGCTTACTTACCACCAGTTCTTCTTGGTTGTCTTTTACTTCTTGTTGTGATTTATTTACCACCAGTTCTTCTTGGTTGTCTTTTACTTCTTGTTGTGATTTATTTACCACCAGTTCTTGTGGTTTACCTTTTACTTCTGCTATTTTAGTTTTATTATCTTCTATATTTTGTTTTGATACTAGTTTTTCTTTTATTTCTTTAGCATTATCTTGTTTTTCAATTTTTTGTTTTCTTCTTTGTTCTTTTGTTAGTTTTGATTTTGTCTTTTGTGATGTGTCATTTATTTTTCGATATGAACTTAAGTTTGCTTTTACATCTTGTTGATTATTATCTGCTGTCTGCTTTTGAATTTCAAAAATAGCTTCCCTTTCTGCTTGTTGAACTATTGGTTGTTTTTCTATAGTTTCTTCTTTAATTAGTTCAACTAATGGCATTGCTATTTCTCTTTTTATCTTATCTCTTGTCTTTTGTTCTATAGGCTCTTCAATTTCTAAAATAATTTCTTTCTCACCATGTTGGACTATTGGTTTTTCAGCCTTTTCGTCTTTTATATTTTGTTTTTGTGCAATTTCTTTTTCTCTTTGTCTAACCATCAGTAGTTTTAATTCACGTTCTTTTTCTTTTTCACTCTTTGGTGTGACTGATTTAATATTTTTATGTACTAAAGTTTTATTTACTGCTCCATCTATATTGTTGCTATCTTCACTGCATGGAGTTTCTACTATATATTCTCTTCGTGATGTAACTAAATTTTGATACATAAACTTAATATTATTTATTAAGCACTGTTTCTTTGTTTTACATTTCTTTTTAGTCTGTTTATATCGATTATCTATATCATTTTTAATTTGTGTCTTTTTACCTTCATTTATCTTAACTGTATTATCTATGAAAATTTTAATTCCATCTATATTAACTACCCTGGCGAGTAAAAACTCACCTTCCTTATACAAGGTAAATAAATCGATATCTTCTACATAAACATCTTCATTTAATATAATATCTCTCAGTAGTATTTTATTGATATCTTTCTCCTTCACTTGATATACACTCATATATGAGTTTAATATGTTTTCAATTATTTCTTCGTCATTTTTATTAATATTTGTTTTGTTCTTATTAAGATAATCAAGCATCATACTACTTTGTTTGTTGTATTTATAATTTACTAAATAATATACATTCATTACATTTTCTAGTTCATAGTTTGTAATCCCAAAATCTACTTCACATTTGTTTCTGTAACCTTTATCATGTTCTTTAGAAAATTCTGATACCTTTTGAATTATGCTTTCAAATTGGCCTTCTGCTAGTTTAACTCTATTTCTAGCGATGTCTTTTGCTTTGTCTTTTTCTAAGCAGCATTTTTTATACTTTCTTCCGCTGCCACATGGACAAGGTTCATTTCTTCCAATCACTTTTAATCCCCCATTCTTCTTTAGATTTTCATTTATGCAATAACTTTTAGTCAATTAAATTATTTTTCTATAAGAAGATGTTCTTTTCCTTTTAAAATTAAGCATATTCATCCTACATTTTCCCTTATATAAATCCATCTATTTACATTTATCAATTTGTTTTTAGGTTATAATATCTTAAACGACTCTAAATGTCATGCTACAATTTATTTTTCTATTCTCATCAGTTTCAGTCTGAGAGTTTTCTATTTTTATAGTTTCTATTGAATCATCTAAATCTAATTCTTTTAATTTTTGATCTATCTTAAATAAGTTTTTTAAATCTGAAGAAAAATTCAACTCTAATACTAATTCCTCTGATTTTTCACCTTGTTCATATTGTTTGTTTATAAAATTTATATCTACCAAGTCACCTATGCTCTTTTCTATAGATAAAACTATGTCTTTAGCGATCTTATCTTGATTGGAAAGAACTTGTACACACTCACTTTGTTGTTCTAAACTTAAAATTTTAGCTTTTTCCTCTTCTAATTTACTATTTTTCTCCCTAAGAGGATTTATATATAATACCGTAACCATCACATAAAGTGCAGATACTATTAATAAAAAGCACAAAGACTTATTCTTTTTAAATAGTTTCAATTTCTTCCTCCTATTGTATATTCAATCTTAAAAAAGTATTTTTCATCTTTTTTTTGCAAACTTTGGATATTAAAATTACTTATATTTTCTAAATCAGATATTCTTTGTAGAACTTCTGTATCTTCACAATATCCTTGAATCTGTATTTTATTAGAATCAGAATATATACTTTGTATTTTTTCCATTCCTATAATTGAGCTTACCTCTTTTAATTTAGATAAATTTATTTTGGATTGTTTTGTACTTGAATTTTTAGATGGGATATTGTTGTTAATCTGTTCAGTTTGAATGTCTTTTTGCCATTCATAGTCCGATATATATTCATTAAGCTGTGTATTTTTAAATAAGTTTATTCCAACTTGTAATAAAGTTATGAACAATATAACTATAATACTTATTTGATATAAATTTAGATCTTTTTTATTTTTCTCAAAAATATTAATACATTTGCTGTTTTTACTCATATCAAATTACAACTCCTATATTTACTAAATGTTTATTATCGAACGTATCAACAATTTTGTTTGGGCATAAATAATTTATATTTAATCTAGTATTAAGTTTGTCCACTTTAAATCCATTTTCTTTAATTTGAGTTATAAATTCATCTTCTTTTCCATAATAAAAAAGAGGCTTTTCTTTATCTAATAAACTAATAATATAATCTGTATTTTTCTCTTTTGAAAGTACACTTGAAGTGTATACCTTTTTATTCCTTACAGAGTTTAAAATTATTACATCATCTAAATTCTCTAAAACTATACAGTTGTTACTTTTCAAATTTATCTTTTCTCTATCTATTAACTTTTGTACTATATCAAAATTCATATTTAAATACTTCTGTTTAATGTTTAAGCTCTTTGCTATATCAGAACAAATTTTTTCAATCTCCTTTGGAAATAATATCACTTGCAAATCCATCTTATTTTTTCCTAAACTTAATACTTTGTATTTTATAATAAAGTCATCTAAGTTTATGGGTATATCTTGTAATATCTCAAATTTTACATATCCATCTAAATCTCTTTTTTTAATTCGTGGCAAGTCATTATATTCTCTAATTATCACATCTTCATTTTGGACCACAAAGAAGATTTCCTTTATATCTTTATATTGCTTTACAATCCCTTTGATTGTATTTACACATTCTCTTTTTGAACTTAAACTGTTAAGTCCTTTTATCCCAATATCTATATTAATATAGTCTATTACATCTAATTTTATAGGAGTTTTATTTATAATTAATATTTCGGTGCAATAATTATTTAATTTTATTGTTATGGAACTTCTGATAAAATCGCCTCCTTATCTCAATCTTATTCCTCATAACTTCCTTATTAGTTTACCTTTATATAGTCATACTTAATTTATGTATCTCTAATCTCTTGGATAGTATGTTTCTTTTCCTAAAGTTACTGTTACCTTTCCATTTTCATCTACTGAAACTGCAAATTCGCCTGCATCTTTTTGTTGAGACTTAGGTGTTGATTGTAAATAATTTTCTGCAACCAAGTTCTCAATACTAACCGTTTTGCCATCAGCATCGGCTAGTTGTGCTGCTGTAGCTATATTTGCGGCAGTCGTATAATCCATATTCTTCTTTGCATCACGTTGGGCTTTTGTATAACTTGTCATTGCAATCCCAGAAAGTATCGCCATCAATGTAATTGCTATTACTACTTCAATTAAACTGAACCCTTTTCTTCTACCAGTTAATTTTTTTCTATTAAATCTCCCTGTAATTTGTTTTATTTTCTTTTCTAGGTTTTTAACTATATTTCGCATAAACTTCCTCCTTTTAAATTAGTTATTTTTAAAATGCAGAAACCATATTGAACATCGGAATAACCATAGCTATGACGATTGCTCCTACTATAATTCCCATAACTAGAATAATCCCTGTCTCAAAATACTTCATGGTAATCTCTATTTTTTGCTCCATTTCACCTTCATAAAATTTATTAATAGTTGCTAGAGTTTCTTCTAATCTACCTGATGATTCTCCTACTGATATCATCCTTATAAAAAATGGTGAAAATAATTTTATATCATCGAGTGATTCTCCTATTTTATTGCCTTCTTTGATAGAATTATTAGCAATTGATATTCTATTATATATGTATTCTTTGTCGATAACTTTTGCCGATATGTCTATTGCAGAAACTATTTCTACACCACTTCTCATAAGTATATAGAGTGATTTTGAAAATCTATTTGTTATATTCATCAACATATAATCACCTATCTGTGGCAATTTAAATGTTAATTTATATACATCGTGTTTTAATTCATCGTTATTTTTAATTAAATATATACTTGAGATTGTAAATACGAATCCTACTAAAAATATAAGTATAAAATTATTTCTAATAAAACTCGATGTAGAAATCATTATTTGTGTTATTAGTGGCATTGTCGCATTACTCTGTGCATATATCTCTTCGTATTTTGGTATTACTATAAGTAACATTGCTAAGACAGAAAATACTGTCGCAATAAATAATATTATTGGGTATATACTTGTACTTTTTATTTTCCCTTTTAATTTATATTCTTTATCATAATAATCACTCAATGTATACATAACTTGGTCTAAATTACTACTTAATTCTCCCGTATGTATCATATTTATAAAGAAATTAGAAAATGCATTCGTACTCCTAAAAGCTTCTGTTATTGAATTTCCTTCTTGTATACTATTTAATATGTGTTTTATTATAGGCTTTAATTTTTTACTTGATTGTTCTCCAAGCATTTCCAATAATCCAACTATCTCACTGCCGGATTCAAGTAAAATCCCCATCTCTTTGCATAGGACTTTCAAATCCTTATCATTAAGTTTCTTGCCAAAATTAAATAATGTTTTTCTTTTCTTAATAGATGATATCTTCAAATTATTTTCCTTGGCGTATTTTAATACTTCGCTTTCTGAGTCTAAATTCAAATTAATTACTTTTCTTTTGTTTTTTTCGTTATAAACAACACATTTATAAGACTCCATAAATCACCTCTAGTTCATTTATTTTTTATGATTCATATTTCCTTTATTGTATATTTTCTATTAACTTTTCTTGAAGAATTTTTCTATAACTATCATCAAATGTAATCATCTTACCTCTTCTTATTGCTAGCTCTTTTATATCTTTGTGTCTAGAAATATCACCTATACATTCTCTAATATCATCATCAATTTGCAATATTTCATAAACTACAGTTCTACCTAGATAACCCTTACCGTTGCAATATCCACATGTGTAGTTTTCTCCCCTGCAGTATGGACATACCTTTTTTACTAATCTCTGGGCTATTACTCCAACTAAAGATGCACTAATTAGATATAAATCTACTCCCATGTCCTTAAGTCTTGTAATTGATGAAACTGTATCATTAGTGTGTAATGTACTCAATACTAAGTGACCTGTTATTGATGCTCTTATAGCTATATTTGCAGTTTCGGAATCTCTTATTTCTCCGACCATTATTACATCAGGATCTTGCCTCAACATTGCCCTTAGTCCTTTTTCAAAGGTTAAACCCACCTTGGAGTTTACTTGTATTTGATTTATTCCCTCCATTTTATACTCGACCGGGTCTTCTATAGTTATTATGTTTTTTGATATTTTATTTAAATCATTTAATAGAGAGTACATTGTAGTACTTTTTCCACATCCAGTTTCTCCTACGATTAATACTATCCCTGAATTATTTGATATCATTTTATTTATAACTTGTATTGCTTCATTGGAAAATCCTATTTCTTCTTTTGTCTTAAAAAAATTATCTCTATTTAAAATCCTGAGAACTGTTTTTTCTCCGTAAATTGTTGGAATTGTTGATGTTCTAATATCAATTAATTTATCATTTATATTCATCTCAGTCCTTCCATCTTGAGGAAGTCTTCTTTCTGTTATATCAATACCTGATTTGAGTTTTATAACTGATGTTAGAGGTGTATGTAAATCTAGTGTATATCTAAAAGCCTCGTATAATTCTCCATCTACACGAAATCTAATTGCAAGATAATTATCAAAAGGTTCTATATGTATATCACTAGCATTTTCAAATATAGCTCTTTCTAGAATTGTCTCAAAAATTTTGTAAGCATAGTCCTCATCTACTTCAATATTATTGCCATAGGCATACTCTATTTCTTTAATTATTTGGTCTTCTGGATATAGTTTAAATTCAATCCTTTTTCTAGTTATTATATTTAAATCTTGTAATGTATAAAGGTCATATTTACTTCCACCTACGACCAAAGTATCTCCTCTTAACTCTATTGGTATCACCTTATATTTCCTTGCCATCTTTTCTGGGATAATAGATAGCAAATTGTTTGATATCAATAGCATCGACCTCCTTATACTATTATTTTTATTAATTGGATTATGTACTAGAAAAACCTATTATATTCACCATTTTTGGAATTTTTTTGTATGATAAACTAAAAAAGGAACCTTTATAGGTTCCTCCTTTTTGATTACTTTTGATTTCTATTTTTTATACTTTAAAATTCTATTGATGATTTCATTTTTTAAAATTTCTACTTTATCAAAATCCATAGCAGGAACATAATAATCCTCTACTATATCATGATTGAATTTAGCTCGTTTCAAATTAGAAATTGCATTGTTCATTAAATAATCTACTAAATCTTTATCAACTTTTACATCGTCTATATATTTATTTAGTTTTTCTCCATCTATACAAGTATTTAAATCTATTACTTGTTTATCTTTAAATCTAGAACTTGTTGTAACAGCTAAATCTAGTTCTGGAATATATACAGCTTGTAACTTATCTACTATTAGTGGAAAATGATATACTTCTACATCCAGACCTTTTTGTTCTGCTCTAGTATAAATAGCTTTTAATAATGTACTTTTTCCGCTTCCAATTTCACCTTCTAGATAATATATATTTTCAACCCCGTCAAAAAGACTATCTGAATAATCTAAATAACCTATTGGTGTTATTGCTGAGCCAAATAAATGTCTTACATATGCTTTCTTTCCGCTAAACTCAACGCCACTAAATGTCTTTTCAATAAATTCATCCGTAATCTTACTTACTTTCGCCCAATCCATACATTTTGAAATTTTCGATTCTACATCTATATAAATAGGTTCTGCTGATTTCAAGAATCTAAATGCTCTTTGGAAACACTCGCTTATATCTGCATTACAAGCTTTGATTTTATCTCTATTTTCTTCTATTTTTTCACCATCCCAAAATTCACCGAAGTTTAATATTTCATCAATAGCCCCAGGTGTTTTAGGATCTACAATATGAGGTGCAGTTGCATCTATCATAACAACGTTAAGTCCTTTTATTACTACTCCGTCTAATGAACTTGGATCAGATGAACAATAATGCAACTCTACATCATATCCCATCTTTGTAAATTCTCTCGCCATTTTTTTCATAAAAGATGATTTTCCAACCCCTGGACCACCTTTCAAACAGAAAATTCTATTTACATCCTGTGGTATTATATAGTCAAAAAATGAATAAAATCCATTTGCTGTGTTTCCCCCTGGAAACATCTTTCTTGTTTTACCTGTCATAAACAGCCCCCCTAAAAAAAATTCTATATTAAGATATTTATATAAATTGATTTTTGTTACAAAAAAATAAACCTATGATAAAATTTTTATTTAAAAAAATATAATTTCATCATAGGTTTAATATACATCAAGATTCTATTATATATAATAAACTAATAAATACGGCTTGTAGCTAAAATTAATCTACAGTTATTTCGTATCCATGTTTATTGTATTGACTAACTATTTCATTCCAAACATCTTCTACACCAGTCTTTTTACTTGAAGATATAGGAATTATTTTTTCGTCTTTTTCTAATTGTAATTTCTTTCTTATTATGCTCATATGTTTTTGATATTGACCTCTAGATATTTTATCTGCTTTTGTTGCAATTACAACACATTCATATCCAAAGTGTTTTATCCATTCATACATCATAACGTCATCGTTTGTTGGTTCATGTCTAATGTCAACTAATAGAAATATAGCACATAATTCTTCTCTATCTCCTAGATAAGTTTCCATTATATTTCCCCATTTGTCTTTTTCTGATTTTGCAACCTTTGCATATCCGTATCCTGGAAGGTCAACAAAATAGAATTCATTGTTTATTAAATAGAAGTTTATAGTTCTAGTCTTCCCTGGAGTCTGACTAGTTCTTGCAAAGTTTCTTCTATTTAATAGTGCATTTACACAAGAAGATTTACCAACGTTAGATCTACCAACTAATGCTATCTCTGGTAGTCCTTCTGCTGGATATTGATGTCTTTTTGTTGCACTCATTTTAATTTCTGTACTTCTAATTTTCATTTCTGTCACCATCTTTTACTAGAGCATGCTCTAATACCTCATCTAAATGTTTAACTAATACAAATTCCATTTGATCTTTTACGTTTTGTGGTATTTCGTCTAATTGGGCTTCACAATCTTTTGGAAGTAATACTTTCTTAATTCCTGCTCTATGTGCAGCAAGTAATTTTTCTTTTATTCCACCAACAGGTAATACTCTACCTCTTAGAGTTATTTCTCCTGTCATAGCAACATCACATCTTACAGGTATGTTAGTTAAAGCTGAAATTACAGCAGTAGCCATTGTTACACCAGCAGATGGTCCATCTTTTGGTGTTGCACCTTCTGGAATGTGAATGTGGATATCTTTAGTTTGGTAGAAATCTTCAGGTATATTGAACTTATCTGATATTGATCTGATGTAAGAAATTGCAGTTTGAGCAGATTCTTTCATTACATCTCCTAATTGACCAGTTAGTACAACTTGTCCTTTACCTTTTAATACATTAACTTCTACATTTAAAGTTACTCCACCAACAGCAGTCCATGCAAGCCCTGTAACCATACCAATTTCTGGTTTGACACCAGCTAAATCAAATGTATATTTGTCTTTTCCTAGATATTCTTCTAGGTCTTCTTTTTTAACCACAACTTCAGTTAAAGTTGGGTCTTCTACATATTTCTTAGCTATTTTTCTGCATATTTTGCCTATAGTTCTCTCTAGAGTTCTGACACCAGCTTCTCTAGTATAGTAATTTATAATATCTCTCATAGTCTCATCATCTATTTTTACAAATCCTTCTTCAAGACCATTTTCTTCTATTTGTTTTTTAAGTAGATATTTTTGAGCTATGTTTAATTTTTCTTCTTCTATATAACCAGATAATTCGATTATTTCCATTCTATCAAGTAATGGACCTGGTATTGTACTTAAACTATTTGCTGTAGTTATAAATAATATCTTAGATAAATCAAATGGTATTTCTAAGTAGTGGTCTACAAAGTTTTTATTTTGTTCTGGGTCTAAAACTTCTAACATTGCAGATGCAACATCACCTTTATAGTCAGATGCCATTTTATCTATCTCATCTAATAAGAATACAGGGTTCTTAGTTTGTGCTTCTTTTACACCGTTTATAATTCTACCTGGTATAGCAGCGACATAAGTTCTTCTGTGACCTCTTATTTCAGCTTCATCTCTTACACCACCAAGAGAAATTCTTACAAATTTTCTGTTCATAGAAGCTGCAATAGATCTAGCTATAGATGTTTTACCAACACCTGGAGGTCCAACTAAACAGATTATTGGCCCTTTTAATGATTTAGATAAAGTTCTAACTGCTAAGAATTCTAGTATTCTTTCTTTAACTTTTTCCATACCATAGTGTTCATTATCTAAAACTTCTTTAGCCTTCTTAATGTCTAATTTATCTTTAGTTTCTTTATTCCATGGTAATGAGAATATAGTTTCTAAATAATTTCTGCTTACAGATACATCTGGTGAAGCAGGTGATATTCTAGAGAATTTATCTATTTCTTTGCTTATTTTAGCTTTTGTATCTTTAGGTGCTTTTATCTTTTTAAGTTTAATTCTATATTCTTCTGCTTCAGAATTTATATCTTCTTCATCACCTAATTCTTTTTGTATAGCTCTAAGTTGTTCTCTTAAATAATATTCTTTTTGAACCTTATTCATTTGTTTTTTAACTCTTAGAGTTATTTTCTTTTCGATTTTTAATATATCTATTTCTTCTAAAAGAATTGAATATAAAAGTTCTAATCTTTTTGCTATATCAAACTCTTCTAGTATTTGTTGTTTTTGTTCTGGTTTTAAATATATATTAGAAGCAATAGTATCAACAAATCTATCTGCATTTTCTATTTCTTCTAAAGATACTAATATTTCTGGCGAAACTCTATTTCCTATGTTTATATATTCTTCAAAAGAGTCTAAAACATTTCTTACTAAAGCTTCTATTTCTACATCATTTTGAGTTGTAGTTTCATTATAGATTATTTCATCTACAACAGCTTCGAAATATCCTGCATCTTGGTTAACTTCTTTTATTTTACCTCTTGATATACCTTCTACTAAAACACGTACAGTATCTCCAGGTAATTTTATCATTTGTTTTACCTTACAAATTGTTCCGACATGATAGAAATCTTCTTCTGTAGGTTCATCTATTTCTGCCTCTTTTTGAGAAGTTAAAAATATTAACTCATCAGCAAGCATAGCTTCATCTAAGGCTTTTAATGAAACTTCTCTACCTATATCAAAATTTAATATCATATATGGAAAAATTGCTAATCCTCTTAGAGGAATTAGTGGTAATTTACGTTCTATTTTAGTGTATTTATTTTCCATAATTTCACTCCTTAAATTATTTCTACAATTCTGCTGTCTTACTAAAAATCTTATAGCCAATACACTAATTTCCCTAAATATATGTTTATCTAATAATATATCTTAATGAAATTTTTATATTGCTTTTTATATTATATATTTACATAGTTTAATTTTCAACATAAATACAAATATACTACTATTTTTTGCTTTTATTATCCTAGCGTATTCATCAATAATTTAATGTTCAAAAAAAGGAGCTCAACAAGCTCCTTTTTAAATCCAATTTATATGCATATATATATTCTAAAATATATAATTATTATGCACTTTCTTCTTGATTTTTAAGTACCATTACTGGTTCACTATCGCCTTCTACAGATTTCTTAGTAACTATTACTTTTTTGATATCATCTCTAGATGGAACTTCATACATGCTTTCCATCATAACACTTTCAACGATACTTCTAAGTCCTCTAGCACCAGTATTTCTGTCGATAGCTTTTTTAGCAATAGCTCTTAACGCTTCGTCTTCAAACTCTAACTCTACATTGTCAAGCTCTAATAATTTTTTATATTGTTTTACTAGAGCATTTTTTGGCTCTTGTAATATTCTCATTAGTGCGTCTTCATCTAGTAGTTCTAATGTTGCAACAACAGGTATTCTACCTATAAATTCTGGTATTATACCGAATTTAAGTAAGTCTTCTGGTAGAACTTTAGAATATATTTTTCCTAAATCTATATTCTTTTTACTTTCTATTTTTGCTCCAAATCCAAGAGTTTTAGTTTCTCCACGTCTTTGAATTATTTTTTCTATTCCATCAAAGGCTCCACCTAGAATAAATAATACATTTGTTGTATCTATTTTAAGAAATTCTTGATGAGGATGCTTTCTTCCACCTTGTGGCGGAACATTTGCAACTGTTCCTTCAAGTATTTTTAATAATGCTTGTTGAACACCTTCACCACTAACATCTCTAGTGATAGATGGATTTTCTGATTTTCTTGCTATTTTATCAATTTCATCTATATAGATTATGCCTCTTTCTGCTTTTTCTATATCGAAATCAGCAGCTTGGATAAGTTTTAATAAGATATTTTCAACGTCTTCTCCAACGTAACCAGCTTCTGTTAAAGATGTCGCATCTGCCATAGCAAATGGAACATTTAATGTTTTTGCTAATGTTTGAGCTAATAAAGTTTTACCTGAACCTGTTGGTCCTAATAAAAGTATATTACTCTTTTGTATGTCTACATCTTTAGAAGTTGATTTTTTGCTGTAAATTCTCTTATAGTGATTATATACAGCTACTGATAATATCTTTTTGGCTCTTTCCTGACCTATAACATAATCATTTAATATTTCCATCATTTCTTTAGGTTTTGGTAGAGATAAAGTATCTTCTTCTAAAGTTTCTTCCATCTCTTCTTGTATTATTTCATCACAAAGCTCAACACATTCATCACATATATAAACATTTGGCCCTGCAATTAATCTTCTAACTTGATCTTGAGTCTTTCCACAGAATGAACATTTTAATTGTCTTTTATCTTCATATTTTGACATTTTAAGCACCTCTTCCTAAAACTACGCTCTCTCTTCAATTACTTCTTTTCTATTACTTCATCGATTAGACCGTATTCTTTTGCTTCTTGAGCACTCATAAAGTTGTCACGTTCTGTATCTACTTGTATTTTTTCTATCGGTTGACCAGTTCTTTCAGAAAGAATTTGATTTAGTCTTTCTCTTATTTTTAGAATCCATTTTGCATGAATTTCTATGTCTGTAGCTTGACCTTTCGCTCCACCTAAAGGTTGGTGTATCATTATTTCGCTGTTTGGTAATGCAAATCTTTTTCCTTTTGCCCCTGCATTTAATAAGAATGCACCCATTGAAGCAGCCAAACCTATACATATCGTACTAACATCTGGTTTTATATATTGCATAGTATCATATATAGCCATACCAGCTGTTACACTACCACCTGGAGAATTTATATATAAATGTATATCTTTATCTGGATCTTCAGCCTCTAAAAATAATAACTGTGCTACTACTAGACTAGCTGTAGTATCATTTACTTCATCACTTAAGAATATAATTCTATCTTTTAAAAGTCTAGAATATATATCATAGGCTCTTTCTCCCCTACCTGTTTGTTCTACTACTGTAGGTACTAATGCCATAATTCATACCCCCTCTATTCTTTGTGGATAAATTTGTAGTAGTTTATTAAAACTACTACAAATCAGATTTTATTTTATTATGCTATAACAGCATTTTCAACTAAGAAGTCTATAGTTTTTCTTATTCTTAATTGACCTTTTATATCTTCTAAATCAGATGGTTTTAAAGCTTCTTTTATTTGAGCTAAAGTCATGTTGTAAGCTTCTGCCATTTTAGCAGCTTCTGCTTCAACTTCTTCTTCAGATACTTCTATGTTTTCTGCTTTAGCTATAGCATCTATAACTAATGAAGCTTTAACTGATTTTTCAGCATCTTCTTTCTTTTCATCTCTTAATTCTTGCATAGATTTACCAGTCATTTCTAATAATTGTTCTATGCTGAATCCTTGGTATTGTAAAGAGTAGTTAAGTTCCATTATAGAGTTATCTATTTGAGCATTTACCATAGTTTCTGGAACTTCTATTTCTGTGTTAGCAACAACTGCATCTACAACAGCGTTTCTTTCTTCACCTTTAGCTTTAGCAGCAGCTTCTTCTTCAGCTTTAGCTTTTACATCAGCTCTTAATTCTGCTAAAGTATCGAATTCAGTAGTATCTTGAGCGAACTCATCGTTTAATTCTGGTAATTCTTTAACTTTTACTGCGTTTATTTTAACTTTGAATACAACTGGAGCTCCAGCTAATTCTTCTGCATGGTAGTCAGCTGGGAAAGTAACGTTAACGTCAACTTCTTCTCCTGCTTTTTTACCTACTAATTGATCTTCGAATCCTGGTATGAATGAACCTGAACCTATAACTAAGTTATGTCCTTCAGCTTTTCCACCTTCGAAAGCTACACCATCTTTGAATCCTTCGAAATCTATGTTAGCAGTATCTCCATTTTCTATTTCTTTATCTGAATCTACTAATCTAGAAGCTTTTTCTTGTAATTCGTTTAATTTAGCATCTACTTCTTCTTCAGTTACATTATAGTCAACTTTAGCTACTTCTATACCTTTGTATTGACCTAATTCGAATTCTGGTTGAACTTCAACTTCTACAACTAATACTAATCCGTTGTCTTTGCTTATTTCTTCAACATCTATGCTTGGTCTATCTATTGGAGCTAATTGTAACTCATCTAATGCACTTGGGTATACTTCTGGGAATACTATATCTATAGCTTCTTCGTAGAATACTCCTTTTCCGTAGTTGTTTTCTATTATTCTTCTTGGTGCTTTACCTTTTCTGAATCCTGCTATGTTAAATCTTCCTTTATTTTTATTGTAAGCTTTGTTTATAGCAGCTTCAAATTTGTCGTTGTCTATAGTTAATTTGAAATTTACAACGTTACCTTCTTTTT
>CAMEPL010000033.1 GCA_945931665.1 uncultured Clostridium sp.
TGGATGTTTAATGAGTAGTATGATCGGAAATCGTTCTGGAAATAGAGGAAGATGTGCACAACCTTGTAGACAAAAATACACAATGATAGATATATCTACAGGAGAAGAAATCCATAGCAATGGAGATTATCTTTTAAGTACAAGAGATTTAAATACAATTGAAGAAATTGATAAAATAATTGAAACTGGTGTTTTATCTTTAAAAATTGAAGGTAGAATGAAAAAACCAGAGTATGTAGCAACCGTTATAAAGAGCTATAGAGATGCTATTGATGAATATGAAGCAACTAAAAAAGTAAGCATATCAAATGAGACAATGGAAGATTTATATACTATATTTAATAGAAAATTTACAAAAGGTCTTATTTTAGGTGAAGTTGGTGAAGATGTTATGAATAGCAATGTGCCAAATAACCAAGGTCTTTATGTCGGTAAAGTAGTAGATTATAACAAAAAAGCAAAAAGATTAAAAATAAAACTAGAAGGTACTCTTAAAAAAGGTGATGGAATAAATTTAGGTGGAGGAACTATAGGAAGAATTATAAAAGGAAAAGAAATTGCTCAAATTGGTTATAAAGGTGAAACTATAGAGCTTGACTTTATAGGAGAAGCTAGAAAAAATCAACCAGTTTTCAAAACTTCGGATACAGATTTAATTGATAGAGCACAAAAAACTTATACTCAAGATAAAGAATTTGCAAAGAGTTTAATTGATGCCGAAATTTCTATAAAATTAGGAAAATATCCAGAGCTTAGATTAAGTGATAAAAATGATAATACAGTAGCTGTTACAGGAGATAAATTAGTAGAAAAAGCATTAAAAGTTGCTTTAAGTGAATCAAAAATAGAAACACAAATTAAAAAATTAGGTAACACACCTTATGAAATAGATAATTTAAAAATAGATTTAGATGAAGGTGTAAGTATGCCAATTAGTTTAATAAACCAAATGCGTAGAGAGGCAATTGATTTACTAGATGAAGCTAGAATTCCTGTAAAGGAAAGAGTATATAAAGATAGTAATATTAAATATTCGCCTAAAAAATATAATAGAAATCTAGATATCAAGCCAAAAATAAGAGTAAAAGTAAATAGTATAGATGCTTTACAGTCAGTAATAGGCTTAGATGTAGATAAAATTTACTATGAAGATGTAGCTACCTTAGAACAAGCAGTTGCTATGGCTAAAGCAAATAATAAAAAACTAGTATATAGTGCACCGAGAATAGTTAGAAATAAAGAATATAAAAGACTAGAAAAATCAAATGAATATTGCAAAGATGATGTTCAAATTTCAGCATTAGGACAAGTTAAATATTATAAAGAAAATAGCAAAGATGTAAAATTTGATGTAGACTACTACTTAAATCCATTTAATAGTGAAACACTAAACAACTATAAAAAAGAAGGTGCAAAAACTGTATGTATTTCACAAGAGTTAAACATACACGAAATAAAAGAAACTACACAATATACAGACCTTGAAATTGAGACAGTAGCATATGGATATATTCCGATGATGCTAAGTGAGTATTGTCCAATGGGTGTTGTGGCGAGAAGTTGTAAGAAAGACAAGAGATGTGCTAATTGTAAGGAAAGTAAATATGTACTTAGAGATTTTAAAGGTGAAGAATACAGAGTTTCTCAAGATTTATTCTGTAGAAGTACTATATATAACTCAAGTGCAAACTGTTTAATAAATAATTTAGATGAACTTTCAGATGCAGGTGTAAATGTATTTAGACTTGATTTTACACATGAAACACCAGATTTAATATCAAAAATAACAAAATCATTTATCGATGCAATAGAAAATGACTTTATAGTAGATGTTAAATCACAAGAAATATTTGAAAATATGGATACAACATTAGGTCATTTATATAAGGGTGTTGAATAATACTATAAAGTGGAGTTAGTCAAATTTATGAAAAAAGTATTTATCTTACTATTTATAATAATATTTGCCGTTGGATGTGACAATGTTAAAGAAAAAGATTCGAAAGATAGCTCAGAAAATCAATCACCAATATCTAAAAACATATTACAAATAGAAGATGTAGAAGGGTATTGGGAGTGTAAATCGAGTGAAGATGATATATTGTTAAGACTTGGGTGGAAAAATGATATAGACATATATTATTCTGATGGTTCTAAAGAACATGCAACTTATAATGTAGTTAAAACTAAGGAAAATACTATAGAGCTTGATATAAAGAATAATGATGATATAAAAAATACCACTATAACAACTAATGACAATGGTGAAAGTATAACATTTAAAAGAAATAAAAAAGAGCATTATTTTATTAGAATACCGAAAGATAAATTTTATATGAAATTGGATATAGATTATGTTGAATAAAAACATATAAATAAAAACCATGCAATTTATAGATAGTTGCATGGTTTTTTATTTATACTAAAATATTATTTAAAAATATTTTATAAAAATGATAGTATCATAATTTATTGACATTGGTTTGAAATAGAATATTAGTTATAAAATATAATTTTTGTCGATAAATGTAGAATATTGAAAAGTTTTCTTATATATAGTAATATATTGTTAATCATAAGAATTTTATAATCATAAGAAAGGAACTAATATGGGCATAAAGACGTTTATTAAAAAGGTCATGATATTATTTTTATTAAGTATGATCATATTCAATTCATGTCCAATGGAATCCTATGCAAATGCAAAGAATTTAACCTTCAATAATCTTAATATTGAGCAAGGGATAAGTCAATCTACAGCAGAAGTAATATTCCAAGATAGCAAGGGATATATATGGATTGGTACAAATGATGGTTTGAATAGGTACAATGGATATGAGTATAAAATATACAGCTATGAGGAAGATAAAAATAGTATAAGTTACAACGGTATAACAGATATAACAGAGGATGATTATGGTTATATATGGGTGGCTACTGTTCAAGGTATGAATAAAATAGATACTACGACAGATGAGATTAAAAATTATACAGAAGAAAATGGTAAATTAAAAAGTGACAGTACTTCAGAAACAATAAAGACAAAGGACAATAAAATCATAGTTGCCACTTATGCAGGATTGAGTGTTTACAACGAAGAAAAGGATTGCTTCGAAGTTGTTTTAGATATGGATAATGGTCTAATGACTGATATGATATACTCATTAGATGAAGATAAATACGGAAATATTTGGTTAGGAACTGATATAGGAGTTCATAAAATTTCTAAGGATTTTAAAATATTAGAAACGTATGGTGGACCAGAACAAAAAAATTCATTAGTTGAAGATTCAGTTTATCATATATATTGTGATGATAAACGAGATCTTGTTTGGATAGGAACTGCTGATTCTGGTGTATTTAAATTAAATACAAATACTAATGAGATTAAGCAGTATAAAAATGAACCTGGTAATGATAAATCACTGCCATCAAACCAAATAGGAGAAGTATTAAGAGATAAAAATGATAATTTATGGATAGGTACGGATGGTGGATTGGCCTATTATAATGAAGAGGATGATAATTTCGAGATATATAGAAATAAAATATACGATAAAAATAGCTTAGTATACGACAATATAAAATCTATGATTCAAGATAAAGAGGGAATCATATGGGTTGGAACATATTCTGGAGTAAGTATATTTGATACAGATAGTAGTATTAAACATTATAAGTCTGGACCAGATGAAGATTATTTATTAACTGAAAATATGGTTCATGGAGTATATGAAGATAGTGAAGGATATCTATGGGTTGGTTCTAAATTAAAAGGTCTAAGTATTATAGATAGAGAAAATCATACATCAACTACTATAAATATGGAAAATAACAATATAATGCAATCAGATATGATAAACGATATAACAGGATTCAAAGATTTTATCTTTATAGCTACTGATGGCGGTGTTGTAAAAATAGATAAAAAAACATCGACAATGAAGAATTATTCAACAACAGATGGTTTAATAAATGATGCAGTAAAAGATATTATGGTAGATGATAAAGGTTATTTATGGGCAGGAACAATAAATGGTCTTAGTTTAATAAACATTGAAACTGATGAAATTATAGATATGACTGATTACATAAGTGATGATAAATATATAAAACATATGTATCAAGACAAGCAAGGGAATTATTATTTAGGGTTATTACGAGATCAAGGTCTTTGCTATATAAATGTAAAAGACAAAACTATTAAATATTTTAAACATGATAAAAATAATAAAAAGTCAATAAGTAGTGATCGTGTTAGATATATAAATGGAGACAGCAAAGGCAATGTATGGATTGGTACTAGTTATGGTATAAATAAATTTGATACAAAGACTGAAACTTTCGAAAGATATACAGCGAAAGATGGTCTTACTAATAATACGATTTATGGATTATTAGTCGATGATGATGATAATATATGGGCTAGTACAAATAAAGGTATTAGTAAGCTAAATCCTGAGACAGGAAAAATAGAAAATTTAAGTGTTACAGATGGACTTCAAAGTAATGAGTTCAATGGAAATGCATCATTTAAAAGTCCAAGCGGAGAATTGTTCTTTGGAGGTATAAATGGACTAAATGCATTTTATCCTGAAGATATAAATAAGATGGACAGTGGAACAAAAGTTTTATTTGATGGGTTTAATGTAGATAATAAAGAATACTCAGATATAGATGGTATGAAGTTCAGTAGCAATACTGACAATATAAACATTAAATTCTTCACACCTATATATTCTAGCAATAAAAATCTAATGTATGAATATAGATTAGTTGGCGCTAGTGGAGAAGTATTTACAACTAAGAATAACTATGTAACATTCAATGAATTATCACCAGGAAAGTATACTTTTGAAGTAAGAGTTATAGATACTGGTGGAAATAAAAGTGAAGCTAGTAGTATTAGTTTTACTATAAAACCACCTCTTTGGAGAAGTCCTATTGCAGTGATTGCATATTTAGTTATAGCAATATTATTTATTATAAAGTCTAAATATGAAGTTAAAAGATTGGACAGATTAGTCAAAGAAAGAACAAGAGATTTAGAAGAACAAATGGAGAAAAATACAATTCTTCATAATAAAAATCTAAAACTAGAGAGAAATAAAAATAGTTACTTTATTAATTTATCTCATGAATTAAGAACGCCTTTAAATGTTATGAGTAGTACAAACCAATTATTAAAAGGATTAAGCAAAAATTCAATAGTTGATGGAGAAAAATTAAACTACTATGTTGATATATCTCAACGAAATTGTAAGAGACTATTAAATTTAATTAATAATATTTTAGATAGTAGTAAATTACAAAATGATATGTATCAAATATCCTTAAAAGAAACGGATATAGTATATTTAGTTGAGGAAACAGCACTAACATTAAGGGATTATATAACTTCAAAGGGGATTGATCTTATAATAGATCCTCAAGTTGAAGAGAAAGTTATAAATTGTGATCCATATGAGATTGAAAGATGTATAATCAACTTAATAAGTAATGCCGTTAAATTTACTCCAGAAGGGGGAAGTATAACGGTGGATATGGAGGATTTAGACGATAAAGTAAAAATAAGTGTTATAGATACTGGTACTGGTATAGATAAGAAATACCATAAAAGTATATTTGATAGGTTTAGCCAAGTTTCAGATAGTGATGTAAGCAAATCTGGAAGTGGTTTAGGATTAACTATCACAAGTCAAATTATTAAATTACATAAAGGTGAAATTTATGTAGAAAGTGAAGTTGGTCAAGGAAGTACATTTGTAATAATATTACCAGTAAATCCACAAGCTTAAAATATGTAAAAAGAAAAGAAAGTGCACAGAATAGAAATTATATCTATTTTGTGCACTTCTTTTTAATATATATTTTCAAGAACAACTATTTTTTTTATCTGAAAATAAAGATGGGATTAAAAAAAGACCAGCTAATCCAACTAAGCCAAAGATTATTCGGCTAAATACAGAATATGTTCCTCCAAATAAAAGACCAACGACATCTGTGGCAAAAAGTGCGACACAACCCCAGTTAAGTGCTCCAATTATAACTAAAAGTAATGCTATTTTGTTCCACATATAAATTCACTCTCCTAAATATAAATTATTACACTTTTATTATTTACCATTTTGTCTTATTTTATTTAATATAAGTATAAATTTTGTAAGTGTGGAAATATTTCTTATAAAAAAATAAACCCTATAAAACGGATTTATAAGGTTTATTTTTAAATATATATTTTTAATAAGGGCTTTAATATTGATTTAAATTTTCTAATAAGGATAATAAGTATTTCCATGTATTTTCTATAGAAGATATACTTATATGCTCATTTGGTGTATGCACATCATATGCATTAGGGCCTATTGAAATAGCCTCACATCCTTGCATCTTTTTAAGGAATAAACCACATTCAAGACCTGCATGTATAGTTAATATTTTAGGTTCTTTGCCAGTTAATTTTTTATAAACATCAATACTTATTTGTTCTAATTTAGAATCAGTAGCTCTTTCCCATTCTGGATAAGAATCAGTTTCTTCATAACCAGCTTCGAAGCATTGTGCTAATAATTTTATTTTATTGTTAATATCATCTTTTCTAGTAGCAACAGAACTTCTTGTTGCACTTTCAAATAACATAACATTGTCTTTTGTCTTTACTACGCCTATATTTGTAGAACTTTCAACTAATCCTGATATATCAGCGCACATTGTCTGAATTCCATTCGGAATTAAGTTTAATATTTTTATAACTTTATCTTTGCAAGAATCAGTTAATACTCTATCATAAGAAGCTTTACTTACTTCGATTTTTATATTAGGGTCTGAAGCTTTATATTCATGGTTAAATATTTTTTGAATTTCAGATATATTAGCATTAAATTTGTCTAAATCATCGTGATTAATAGCTATAATTGCGTCACATTCACGAGGTATAGCATTTTGTTTTAAGCCACCATTAACACTAACTAAGTCATATTCAATATTTAGTAAATGTAAGATTCTTCCCATTAATTTATTTGAGTTAGCATGGTTTTTATCTATTTCAGAGCCAGAATGACCACCTAAAAGACCTTTTACTTCTATTAACATTCCTTGTTTATCAGAAGTAGTAAATTCAAGAGGTAGAGAGATACAGTTTCTGTTACCACCAGCACAACCTACTAATATATATCCTTCTTCTTCAGAGTCTAAATTTATTAAATATTTTCCACTTAATTGGTTAGTATCTAAATTCATTGCACCAGTCATACCAGCTTCTTCATCAGTAGTTAAAAGAACTTCTAATGCAGGGTGCTTTATAGTATTATCAGCAAGTATAGCCATAACATAAGCAACAGCTATACCATCATCAGCACCTAAAGTAGTATCAGTTGCATAAATCATATCTCCGTCAACTCTTAATTTAATAGGATCTTTTAAAAAATCGTGGTTAGAAGATTTATTTTTTTCACATACCATGTCCATATGGCCTTGAAGTATTACCCCTGGACAATTTTCATAGCCTTTGCTTGCTTGTTTTTTTATTATTACATTTAAATTTTCATCTTGGATATATTCTAAATTTAATTTTTTTGCAAAATTACATAAAAAATCACTAATAGCTTTTTCATTTCCAGAACCTCTAGGAATTTGTGATATTTGTTCAAAATAATTTAAAACAGATTGAGGTTTTAGACCTTTTAATATATTTGTCATTTGTTAAGTCTCCTTCTAAAATTTTGATTCTCATTCATTAGTATAGTATAAAAATGAGGAAATTAAACCGATTTATTGTAAATAAAGGATAAATTTTCAATATAAATCAATATCCGATTAACATTTTTTTACAACAATATTAAATTGTTTATTATATACACAATAAAATAATATTATAATGTAACTGAGGATATAAATAAAAAAAGTAAAGTTAGGGGTAATTAACATATTATATAATACGTGAAAGATAGGAGAAAGATATGACGTTTAGAAAAGATTTTTTATGGGGGGGAGCTACTGCTGCTAATCAATTTGAAGGGGCCTGGAATATAGATGGAAAGGGACCATCTTGTTCAGATATGTGTACAGGAGGCTCTCATACTAAAAGTAAAAGAATAACTAGGGAGATTGAAGAAGGAACATTTTATCCTTCCCATGAAGCAATAGATTTTTATCATAGATATAAAGAAGATATAGCATTATTTGCAGAGATGGGATTTAAAGTATTTAGATTTTCAATAGGTTGGAGCAGAATATTCCCAAATGGTGATGATGCAATTCCAAATGAATTAGGATTAAAATTTTATGAAAATGTTATAGATGAATGTTTAAAATATGGAATAGAACCACTAATCACAATTTCTCACTATGAAGTTCCATTTGCATTAACTCAAAAGTATAATGGATGGGCCTCAAGAGAAATGATAGATATATTTACAAGATATTGTGAAGTAATATTCAAAAGATATAAGGGCAAGGTAAAATATTGGCTTACATTTAATGAAATAAATTCAGCAACTATGCCTATGGGTGGATTTTTATCGCAAGGGATATTAAATGAGGGAACTACTGATTTTACTAATCAAGTAGATATACCACAACTTAGATTCCAAGGATTACACCACCAATTTGTAGCAAGTGCAAAAGCTGTAAAACTTGCTCATGAGATAGATCCAAATTACAAAGTTGGTTGTATGATATTATATGCTACTACATATCCATATACTTGTAATCCAAATGATGTTATAGAAGCTCAAAAACAAAATAGAATTATGAACTACTTCTGTGGTGATGTACAAGTTGGGGGTGAATATCCAACTTATATGAATCGTTATTTTAAAGAAAATAATATAACAATAAAAATGGAAGATGGAGATTTAAAAACATTAAAAGAAGGTTGCGTTGATTTCTATACATTTAGTTATTATATGTCAACTTGTGCTACAACTAATAAAGAAGTAGCAAATAGTAGTGGAAATATATTAGGTGGTGCAAAAAATCCATATTTAAAAGCAAGTGATTGGGGATGGCAAATAGACCCTAAAGGACTTCGCTATTCATTAAATGAGATTTATGATAGATATCAAATTCCTCTAATGGTAGTTGAAAATGGATTAGGTGCGTATGATAAAAAAGAAGCAGATGGCAGTGTAAATGACGATTACAGAATAGATTACCTTAGAGCACATATAGAACAAATGAAAGAAGCTGTTGAAGATGGTGTAGATTTGATTGGGTATACACCTTGGGGATGCATTGATTTAGTAAGTGCATCAACTGGGGAAATGGCAAAGAGATATGGATTTATATATGTTGATAAATATGATGATGGAAGTGGAGATTTATCAAGAAGTAGAAAAAAATCATTCTATTGGTATAAGAAAGTTATTGAATCTAATGGGGAAGTACTATAGATAAAACTTAATTTATATATTAATTAAATAGAAATAACAAAAGTGTAGATAGCATTATCTGCATTTTTTATTTTGAATAAAAAGATTATAACCTACGAAAAAATTATAAAAGGACATGGCGACGCAAATATGTATTTTGCACTATTAATTGATTATGATAAAATTATGAATAAGATACCAAAAGGAAAGAGTATAAGAGTCGGAGAGATTAGAAATTATAAAATTTTGAGGACAAATTATATAATTTAGATGTCAATTTATAATTAAATAAAATTAAGTTTTAACATCTACTATTTTTATAGTAGATGTATTTTGGTATGAACAAATTTAAATTTAATATGAGGGAGGTACTTATGGAAAACAGAAAGTACAAAACAAAAGACTTAATAGAAAGATTTATTCCATATTTTAAGCCTTATAAAAATGTACTGTTACTCGATTTATTCTGTGCATTTTTAACTACAGGCTGTGATTTAATATTACCAATGATATTAAGATTTCTTGCTAATAAGGGTACTGAGGACTTAGCTTCAATTACAGTACAGTTGATAGCGAGTTTAGCAGGAGTTTATTTAGCTCTTAGAATAATTGACGCGATAGCAAATTATTATATGACTAGAATTGGTCATATCATGGGAGCTAAAATAGAAACTGATATGAGAAAGGATGCATTTGACCATATTCAAAAATTATCAGATTCTTATTTTAATAACACTAAAGTAGGTCAAATTATGTCTAGAATAACTAATGACTTGTTTGATGTAACTGAATTTGCACATCACTGTCCAGAGGAATTCTTTATAGCAGGTGTAAAAATAGTTATATCATTTATACTTTTATCTAGAATAAACCTAGCTTTAACGACAATAATATTTATATTTATACCTTTAATGGTTATATTCAGTATGAACCAAAATAGAAAGATGAAAGAAGCTTTCAAAAAACAGAGAGTTCAAATCGGTGAATTAAATTCAAGATTAGAAGATAGTTTATTAGGTGTTAGAGTTGTAAAGGCATTTGCAAATGAAGATATAGAAGCAGAAAAGTTTACACAAGATAATAAGAAATTTTTAGGTACAAAACAAGAAACATATAAATATATGGCTGGATTTAAAATAATAACTTGTATATTTGATGGAATAATGTATTTAGTTTTATTAATAGCAGGTGGATTATTTATGATGAAAGGTCTTATACAACCAGCTGACTTATTTGTATTCACATTATATGTAACAACTTTACTGGCAACAGTTAAGAGAATTGTAGAATTTACAGAACAGTTCCAAAAAGGTATGACTGGAATTGAGCGTTTTATAGAAATAATGGATTCAGACATAGATATATTTGACGATGAAGATGCAAAAGAACTGAATAATGTAAAAGGAAGTATAGAATTTAAGAATGTATCATTTGGATATAATGATAAAGATAAAGAAGTATTATCTAATATAAATTTATCTATTAAAGAAGGTGAGAAAGTGGCATTAGTAGGTCCATCAGGCGGAGGAAAAACTACCATATGTAACTTAATCCCACGTTTTTATGATACTACACAAGGAAGCATTTATTTAGACAATAATGATATAAAGAAAGTTACATTAAAAAGTTTAAGAAAAAATATAGGTATAGTTCAGCAAGATGTATATCTATTTGCTGGAACTGTTTATGAAAATATAGCTTATGGAGACCCTAATGCAACTAAAGAACAAATAATTGAAGCAGCAAAACTTGCAGGTGCACACGAATTTATCTCAGAATTAAAAGATGGATATGATACTTATGTTGGAGAAAGAGGAGTAAAATTATCTGGTGGTCAAAAACAAAGAATAAGTATAGCTAGAGTATTCTTAAAAAATCCTAAAATATTAATTTTAGATGAAGCTACATCAGCCCTAGATAATGAAAGTGAATACTTAGTTTCTAAATCGCTTGAGAGACTTGCAAAAGGAAGAACAACACTTACAATAGCACATAGATTAACAACTATACAAAATGCGGATAGAATACTTGTTTTAAATGAAAATGGAATAGTAGAACAAGGAACTCATAAAGAATTATTGGATAAAAAGGGAGTTTATCACCAACTTTATATGATGGCAAATGAAATTGCATAAAGAAAAATAAAATAGATTAAAATAAATATAAAAATTTTATCCATAATAAACTTGGATTAGGTATAATAGAAGGTGGCTTTATAATGAATTAAAGATTTTCTTATTTATACTTAATCTAAGTTAAATAAAAGTCTCATATAAGTATAAATTTGGGGTTTTTATCAATAATACTAATAATAAAAAAATTGTGGCAGAAGTTACAATAATTAGGAGGAAGAATGAACGAAAAATCGCTTAGAGTTTTAGAGTTTAATAAAATAATAGATAAGTTAAAAACAAAGGCGTCATCTTCTTTAGGGCTTAAACACATAGAAAATTTAAAACCAAGTAATGACTTTGATGAAGTAAAAAATACATTACTTGAGACAAGTGAAGCACAAGCAATACTTATTAAAAGAGGTTTAGTAAGTATGGATGGAATACATGATATAGAAGACAAAGCGAAAAGAGCTCATGTAGGAGCTACATTAGACCCAGGGTCACTTCTTAAGATAGCAGACTGTCTAAGAGTAGCACGTAGCTTAAAAAGGAACTTAGAGGGCTCAGAAGAGGAAGATTTCAACTATCCAATAATTCAAGCTCTTACAAACTCTCTATACACATATAGAGATATAGAGGATAGAATATATACTTCTATAGTAGGAGAATCTGAGATTTCTGATAATGCATCGACAACACTTAGAACAATAAGAAGAAGGATTGTTCAAAAGAATCAATCTATCAGATCGAAATTAAATTCTATAATAAGTTCGACTACATATCAAAAATACCTACAAGATAACATAATATCTATGAGAGGTGATAGATTTGTTATACCAGTAAAAGCTGAATATAGGTCAATGGTTTCTGGGATAGTACACGATCAATCATCATCAGGTGCGACATTATTTATCGAGCCAATGAGTATAGTTGAGATGAACAACGAACTTAGAAAATTAAAACTTGATGAACAAGAAGAAATAGAAAGAATCCTTGCTGAACTATCAGCTATGATAGGTGAAATTTGCAATGAATTAATCTCTAACCAAGAGATTTTAGGTAAATTAGATTTTGCATTTGCAAAAGGTAAATTATCTGTAGAGATGAGGGCAATAGAGCCAGTTTTAAATGAAGAAAAATACTTCTATATTAAAAATGGTAGACACCCAATGATAGATAAAAGAGACGTTGTTCCGAATACTGTTTATCTAGGTAAAGACTTTGACACATTAGTTATAACAGGTCCAAATACAGGTGGTAAAACTGTAACAATAAAAACAGTAGGTCTATTTGCACTTATGACGCAAAGTGGTCTTCATATTCCAGCTGATTTTGGAACTAGTATGTGTGTATACGACAATATATTTGCTGATATTGGGGATGAGCAAAGTATCGAACAAAGTTTATCTACATTCTCTTCACACATGACAAATACAGTTTCAATATTAAAAGAAGTAACAAGCGATTCTTTAGTAATATTCGATGAGCTTGGGGCAGGTACAGACCCAGTGGAAGGTGCGGCACTTGCAATTGCAATATTAGAAGATGTAAATATGGCTGGAGCTAAGTGTATAGCAACAACTCACTACAGCGAACTTAAAAACTATGCTCTTACTAAAAAAGGTGTAGAAAATGCTGCTGTTGAGTTTGATATTGATACTTTAAGTCCAACATATAGACTATTAATAGGTGTTCCAGGAAAATCTAATGCATTTGAAATATCAAAGAAATTAGGTTTAAGTGAATACGTAATAAACAGAGCTAAAGAATTTATAAATACTGATAATATAGAATTAGAAGACGTACTACAAAACGTAGAAAAAAATAGATTAAAAGCAGAAGAAGATAGATTAGAAGCTGAAAAATTAAAAAGAGAAATAGAGGAAATTAAGGCAGAATACGAAGGTAGACTTGAAAGAGTTATGTCTCAAAGAGAAAAAATAATTAGCAAGGCTAAATCTGAAGCTTTCAGTATAACTAGACAAGCTAAAGAACAATCAGAAAATATCTTAAAAGAGCTTAGAAAATTAGAAACAGAAATGGCATCAAAACAAAAACAACAAAAAATTGATGCGCTTAGAAAAGAATTATCTGACTCAATGGGTAACCTTCAACCTTCAGTAAAAAGTATGATAGTGCCAAAAGTATCTTCTAAAGAAATAAAAGATTTAAAACCAGGTGATGATGTAAAAGTAGTTACATTAAACCAAGATGGAAGTGTAGTTTCTGTAGACAAAAAGAAAAAAGAAGCTGTTGTACAAATTGGTATAATGAAAATGACTCTACCATTTAAATCATTACAAAAAGTACAAAAAGATAAAAAATCGACAGTTACAAAAACAACTCGTAAAATAATCAGCGAAAAATCAGGTAAAGTAAAAGGTGAAGTTGATTTAAGAGGAATGAACTTAGAAGAAGCAATAATGGAAGTTGAAAAATATCTAGATGATGCCTGTGTTGCTGGCCTTGAAACAGTAACAATAATCCACGGTATAGGTACTGGTGTTCTTAAAAAAGGTCTACAAGACATACTAAAAAGAAATAAACACGTTAAGTCAAAACGACCAGGAGAATACGGCGAAGGTGGAGCAGGTGTTACAATAGTAACTTTAAGATAATATAACCAGTATAGATAGATTCATTCTATAGGGTGAATAAAGGTGAAAATTATGATAATAGTATCAGCTTGCTTATTAGGTGAAAACTGCAAATATAGCGGTGGAAACAATAAAGCAGAAAATGTTATAAAGTATCTAGAAGGGAAAGAATATATCTTAGTATGTCCGGAACAACTAGGTAAGCTTTCCACACCAAGAGATCCATCTGAAATTATTACAGAAGGAAATAAAGACGGAAATGATGTACTTGATAAAAATATAAAAGTTTTATCTAATAAAGGAGTAGATGTAACAGCTAACTTTATAAAAGGTGCAGAGGAAACTTTGAAAATAGCTAAGGAGCATAATGTTAAAAAGGCTATATTAAAAGCAGGAAGCCCTTCTTGTGGATATAAAAAGATATATGACGGTACTTTTTCAGGAAATAAAGTCCAAGGAATGGGAGTTACAGCTGCCATTTTAAATAAAGAAAATATAGAATTACTAGATGAAGATGATATATAATTTATATCTTGAGTATATATAAGTTGAAAAACTTGAAAAAAATTAGAATTTGATTTAACATAGAGTAATAAATATGAACGTATTACAATCGGAGAGGAGAATATAATGCAAGATTTTAAATTAGCAATTGCTAACTGTCTTAAAGAAAAGATAGAAGATTTAACATTAGAAGAAATAGTAGCATTAATAGAAGTGCCACCAAATAAAGAGATGGGGGACTTTGCATTTCCATGCTTTAAATTAGCAAAAGTATTTAGAAAAGCACCAAACATGATAGCTGCTGATTTAGCAGAAAATATAGAAGATAACGGTGCAATATCAAAAGTTATGCCACTTGGAGGGTATGTAAACTTTTTCGTAAATAAATCACAATTAGCTGAAACAGTAATAAACGATGTTTTAACTAAAAAAGAAAAATATGGACACACTGACTTAGGACAAGATAAAGCTGTAGTAATAGACTTTTCATCTCCTAATATAGCAAAACCATTCCATATAGGACATATAAGAACTACTGTTATAGGTAATGCATTATATAAAATATATGATTCACAAGGATACAATGTAGTTAGAGTAAACCACTTAGGAGACTATGGAACTCAATTCGGTAAATTAATAGTTGCATTCAAACTTTGGGGAAGTAAAGAAGCTGTTGAAGCTAACCCAATACCAGAACTATTAAAATTATATGTAAAATTCCATGACGAAGCTGAACAAAAACCAGAAATGGAAGATGAAGCTAGAGCTTGGTTCACTAAATTAGAAAACGGAGATGAAGAAGCTAAAGCTTTATGGCAATGGTTTAGAGACGAAAGTTTAAAAGAATTTGCTAGAGTTTATGACTTACTAGACATTGAATTTGATTCATATGCAGGTGAATCATTCTATTCAGATAAAATGGATGTTGTAATAGAACAATTAAAAGAAAAAGGATTATTAGTACAATCTCAAGGAACAAATGTTGTTGACTTAGAAGAATACAATATGCCACCAGCATTAATAACTAAAAATGATGGTTCTACTTTATATATGACTAGAGATTTAGCTGCTGCTATATACAGAAAAAATACTTATGATTTCGATAAATGTATATATGTAGTTGGTTCTCAACAATCTCTACACTTCCAACAATTATTTAAAGTATTAGAACTTATGGGATATGAATGGTCAAAAGACTTAATCCACGTTCCATTTGGTATGGTTGCTTTAGAAGAAGGAACAATGTCTACAAGAAAAGGTAGAGTTGTATTCTTAGAAGATGTTTTAAAACAAGCTGTAGAAAAAACAAAAGAAATAGTGCTTTCTAAAAATCCAAATGCTAAAAATGTAGACCAAATAGCTAAACAAGTTGGTGTTGGAGCAGTAGTATTCCAAGAGTTATCTAACAGTAGAATAAAAGATTATACATTCTCTTGGTCAAGAACACTTAGTTTTGAAGGTGAAACAGGACCATATGTTCAATACACTCATGCTAGATGTTGTGCAGTTTTAAGAAAAGCAGAGGAAGAAGTAACTACAGATATAAACTACGATTTATTATCTGATGGTGATGGAGCAGAAGTATTAAAAGTAATCGGATCATTCAATAAATCAATACTTGCTGCAATGAGAAAAAATGAGCCACATATAATAACTAGATTTGTTCTAGATTTAGCTCAAGCATTTAATAAATTCTACCACGATAATCCAATCTTAGTAGAAGATGCTGAACTTAGAAAAGCTAGACTTGCATTAGTTGCTGCAACTAGACAAACTATAGAAAATGCTTTAGCATTATTAGGAATGCATGCACCAGAAAGAATGTAATTAATTGTAATAAAGTAAAATTTAAAAGGGGCTGTTGTACTATCTGAAGGAATACTAAAGTAGTACGACGCTCCTTATTTAATTATTAGAAGGAGGGAAGCTCCATAGGGCGATTATTATATGAAAGATGATTTAATTAAAAATTGTTATATATCATCATTTGATATAGATGATAGTAGTCTAAAACACCTAATGATAATAGGTACAAAATGTCTTATAGATAATAAGTTGCAGAGGAATGTATATGTTGATAATAACAGGCTTAAGGATGAATTGATTTATTTTAATTTTTATGATAACAAGCCGCAATATTTAGATGTATTAAATGTATTATTACCTCTTATATTGTCAAATACAAATACACAGAAAAGTGAAGATGAGGTGTTGCCTCTTATTCAAAAATATGTGAAATACTTGAAAAAAGACCAGTATTTATTTGACTACATTTTAGCATCTGTATTATACAATAGTCTTATTCACAACTTAATAGAGAATCCAAATATGGAATATGAGGAGATACTTCAATCTATCAAGGAAAAAATGATTGGGTTACAAATAAAATTGGACAAATCTAGCATTATAAAGTTCCAAATGGCTAGAATAAAAGCTATACAGGTTATAGATAATTATATCGATTTAAAAGTATGTGACTATGCGGAAAATGAGATAATAACTAACTTATTAAATATTATATATGATATTTATATAGAAGATAGAGACGTTATAAATGATGGAATTTTAAGTATGAAAAAATCTATATTATCTATACTATCAGCAGAAGCCAATTTAAATATAGAGAATATAGATTTTATATCTTCAATGGGTGTGTATATTACAAAATTGAGAAAATACTCAATAAATAAGTCTTCGTATAATACTGGTTCAGATCCAAGAAGTTTGGTCAATTTGAATCAAGGAGATACTATAGTTGATCCAATTTTAAATAAAATACAAGTTATATCTAAAGATTTTAGTAATAATATATTGAGAATTTCTGTTAAATCAAAATCAGGGCAATATACATTTAATTTTAAAAGAGTTTAGCAATTTTCTTCTAAATAATTAAGAAATTGTTCTTCACTAGTTTCTGTTAAAAAGCATAGTTCTTTTACTATGCTATTTCTAAGTTCTATGAAGTCAGGATTTTGTGTTTTTTTACTAGTAAACTCTAAAGATTTTATAATTAATAATAAGTCTCTTTTTGATAAGTCATTAATAGTAACTTGATCGATTAATTCCATAGCAAACTTCCTTTCTAAATAGTAATTATATACTTATTATATTACAACATTATTCGATTTAAATACAGAGAAAAACAGTTTATAAATAAAAAAAGAGGTGGAAATTTTGAAAATATTGCTTACAACTTTGAATTCAAAGTTTATTCATACAAATTTAGCAATAAGGTATATTAAAGAAAGTATAAAAGACTTAGTTGATGTTGATATAAGAGAATATACGATAAATAATCAATTAGACTATATTTTAAAAGATATATACCGAGCTAAATACGATGCTATATTCTTTTCTACATATATATGGAACATATATGATATCGTAAAATTATGTGAAAATCTAAAAAAAGTAAATCCAAATCTAATAATCGGATTAGGTGGACCAGAGGTTTCTTATGATAGTGAAGAAGCTATGGAAAAATACGAATTTGTTGACTATATACTTCGTGGGGAAGGCGAAATGGTCATGAGAGATCTTGTGAAACACTTCAATGGAGAAATAGATATAAAAGATGTTGATGGAATCACATATAGACAAGATGGAAAGATAATTCAAAATAAAGAACGTATATTATTAGCTGATTTAGACTTAATACCAAGTCCATATGATAATTTAGATATAAAAGAGTACGAAAATAGAATAGTATACTATGAAACGTCTAGAGGTTGTCCTTTTAACTGCCAATACTGTTTATCATCTGCAATAAAGGGGCTTAGATATTTCAGTATAGAAAGGGTAAAAAGAGACCTTAAAAATTTAATTGATGCTAGAGTTTCTCAAATCAAATTTATAGATAGAACATTTAATGCAAATAAAAAGTTTGCAAAAGAGATAATGAAATTCCTTATGGAAAATGACAATGGATATACTACTTATCACTTTGAAGTAACGGCACATTTACTAGATGACGATATGTTAGAGTTCTTAAAAGATTGTAAAGAAGGTTTATTCCAGTTTGAAATAGGTGTTCAAACTACAAACCAAGAAGCATTAGATGCTGTTGGAAGAAGAGACGACTTTGAAAAGTTATCTTATGTTGTAAAAACTATAGAATCTTATCAAAATATACATCAACATCTAGATTTAATAGCTGGATTACCTTATGAAGGATATGATAGCTTTGAAAAATCATTCAACGATGTATTTGGTCTACAAATAGAGCAGTTACAATTAGGTTTCTTAAAAATGATAAAAGGAACTGGTATGAGAGCTAGAGCAGAAGAATTTGAATATAAATATAAAGATTATGCTCCATATGAAATTCTTAGCAATAAATTTATAAGTTATGATGAAATATTAAAATTAAAAGATATAGAAGATATATTAGAAAGATATTATAACTCTAATAACTTCTCATTATCAGTAAAATATATAATCGAAAATTACTATAGTGAAAGTGCATTTAAATTCTTTGAAGAATTTGCAACTTATTTTGATGAAATGGGATATTTCCATCTTGCACAAGGCAAGAATCAGTTGTATAGTATATTACTAGACTTCTATAAAGAAAAAATAGGTGAAAACTATGATTTATTTATGGAGATATTAAAGTACGATTATGTTTCTCTAGGAAAAATTTCAAGTGTTCCTAATATATTTACGAAAGTAGAAGTAGATAATATTAAACCGAGAGTACATGAATTTTTACATGATAGAGAAAACTTAGAAAAGTATTTACCTAAACATGTAGATACGCCAACAAAATATATACTAAAATATGTTCATTTTGAACCTTTTAAATACGATATATTAAAATTAAAAGAAGATATTCATGCAAAATTGCAAGAAGAAGAGAACATAATATTATTTGTATATGATGACATAAAAGTATTTGAAAAATCTAGAACTTATAAAGTTGAATTAAAAGAACTTGTAAAATAGTTTGTAAGGAGGAACAATATGAAGTTTAGAATAGATAAATATTTATTATCTAAAACAGATGAATTAGCTTTTATAACAGTTAAAGAGGATGCAGAATTTAATCTAGAAGGTTATACACTACCTAAAGATGGATTAAATGTACCTATAAAAAATGAAGTTTTAGTAAAAGGTATAAAAGAAAATACAGCACAAGATGGAATAAACTCTATGTCTATAGCTGATGCTATGATATATATAATAGGTATTGACCCACAATTTAGATATAATGATGAATATAAAAAATTCTTAAAAGCATTAGAAAAGAACGTTAAATTTGATGCTAGATCTTATATGGGATATATGTCTAGAAAGTACTTCGAAATAGGAGAAGTAACAGATGCACTTATATATATAAAAGCCCTTATAACATTATATCCAGATGATATTCAAGGATTATATAACTATGCAATAGTATGCCAAGAATTAGCGACTCAATACCAAAAAGATCATGACGCTAAAGCTATGAATGATATGTTATTAGAAGCTGGTGAAAAGCTTGAAAAAGTAACTAACTTAGATCCTAACTTTGCACTTGCATATTATCATTTAGGATACCATTATTACAACCAAAATCAATATATAAAAGCGAAAGTAATATGGGAAGAAGCTTTAAAATTAGGTCTTGATGAAGATTTTGTAGCAGAGGTACAAGACAACTTAGGAAAAATGTATTCTAAAGTTGAGTATGAAGAAGGATATACTTTAGTATTCCAAGGAAAATTTGAAGAAGGACTAGAAAAATTACTTCCACTAGAAGAAAAATACGGAGATTGGTGGAATCTATTATTCATAATCGGTTTAGCATATAAAAACATGGGCGAAATAGAAAAAGCTAAAGAATACTATGAAAAAATACTTAGAATGAAACCACAACAAGTTGACACATTAGTTGAATTAGCATTATGCGAAGCTTCTTCGCTAAATATGACTAGAGCGATAGAGCTTTTAGAAGCAGCAGCTAAATTAAAAGAAGATCCAGAGATACTTTGCAACTTAGGAATGGCTTATTTAAATGCAGGTAATTTTGATGATGCAAATTACTATATTGAAAGAGCTTATGAATTAAATCCTGAAGATGAAGTTACTGTAGCTTGTAAAAGAGAATTAGCTAAATATATATAGAAATATATTTAGGTTTTCGTTAAAGAATTTATATTTTGATAGATTATATTTTTATAACTACTATCAAACAAAAAAAGTTGTATATTATACAACTTTTTTTGTTTTTAAATACTATTAATGCTTGTTCTAATAGTAAAAATATTAGAATAGAGATTCAGTAAATCAATAGAATAAATGGATGGATATGCTGTTTTATATATAAAGAAACAATAATATTAAAAGAGAGCGTTAAATAATATATATGAAAAGCTAAATAAGATATTGGGATAACGATTACATAAAATTGTCTACAAGCTATACAATTGGAATAAAATGGGATATAATTAATTTGTATTACGAAAATTATAAATCTAAATGAAAGTAATTAAAACTCGATAAAAAATAGATTATAGTTCAAAATTAAACAATTAATCTAAATTATTTAAAAATATATACAAAAATATTAAAATTTAGATAAATTCAGATAATAGGAAAGCTTAAAAATACAAAATCTATCAAGTGTTAAAAATAGGTGGTTTTCGTTAAAAAATTATTGAAAATTTTAACCAAATATGGAAAAATTAGTATATAATTTAGTTAGGAATGTATTCTTAAAGAGAATATATTTTACTGTCTAAAAATATATTTAGTAATTGAGGATATATTTATATAAATAATAATAAAGACAAATTCTTATAACAGCATTTTAGGGGAAAATTAAATTTTTTAAAGGGGAATATGAATATGGAAAAGAAAAAAGTTGATGTTTTAGAACAAATGCAAAATATGACTATAGACCTTAACAGTAAAGCCTTATTAGAAAAAGCAGAAAAAGATGGCGTTGACACAATGTACAAAAGAAAATTAGGATATAAAGTACAATGTGGATTCGGTTTACAAGGTGTTTGCTGTAGAAACTGTGGAATGGGACCATGTAGAATAAGTCCAAAAACTCCTAGAGGACTTTGCGGTGCTGACGAACATACAATAGTTGGTAGAAACTTTGCTAGAATGTGTGCTGGTGGTACAGCTGCCCATTCAGACCATGCCAGAGATATAACTCATACATTAGGATTAACAACTCCAGGAGGAGCATATCAAGTTAAAGAACCAGAAAAATTAAAAGAATTTGCTGAATTTATGGGTGTAGATCCAGAAGGTAAAGATATATATGAATTAGCTCATGAAGTATCTCATGTTTGCTTAATGGAATTTGGTAAACCACACGGTGTATCTAAATTATTAGCGAGAGCTCCAAAAGTAAGACAAGATGTATGGAAAGAATATGGTATAGAACCAAGAGCAATAGATAGAGAAGTCGCAACAGTAATGCATTCAACTCATATAGGATGTTGTGCTGATATAGATGCTTTAATACATATGGCATTTAGATGTTCTATGGCAGATGGTTGGGCCGGATCTATGATAGGTACAATGTTATCTGACATATTATTCGGAACTCCAAAACCAGTTCACACAGAAGCTAACTTAAATGTATTAGATGGAAATAATGTTAACATAATCCTTCATGGACATGAACCAACATTATCAGAAATGATAGTTTTAGCTGCTGAATTACCAGAAATGCAAGAATTAGCTAAAGAAGTTGGAGCAGATGGTATAACATTATCAGGTGTATGCTGTACTGGTAATGAATTAACAATGAGACATGGTATAAAAATAGCTGGTGACTTCCATCAACAAGAATTAGCAATAATCACTGGTGCTGTAGAAGCTATGATAGTTGACGTTCAATGTATCTTCCCTGCATTAGCAGAAGTTGCTACTCATTATCATACTAAATTTATAACTACTTCACCAAAAGCTAAAATAACTGGTTCTACTTATATGGAATTCCATGAAGAAACTGCATTAGAAGATGCTAAAACAATAGTTAGAGAAGCTATATTAAACTTCAAAAACAGAGATAAATCAAAAGTTATGGTTCCAGAATTAAAATCAGAAGCTATGGTTGGTTATGCTGAAGAAGCTATAGTTGGACAATTAAATAATGTTGTTAATACTCAAATAGATGATATGAACACATTAAAACCATTAATAGATGTTCTTGCATCTGGTGTAATAAGAGGGGTAGTAGGAGTTGTTGGATGTAACAATGCTAGAACACCATCTAACTACAACCACTTAACTATAATGAAAGAATTAATCAAAAATGACTACTTAGTTGTAACTACAGGATGCGGTGCTTCTGCAGCAGCTAAAAATGGATTAATGCTAAAAGAAAATGCACCTAAATATGCTGGTAAAGGTTTAGCAACAGTTTGTCAATTAGTTGATATACCACCAGTAATCCATCTAGGATCTTGTGTTGACAACTCTCGTATATTAAACATTTGTTCATTAGTTGCTAATGCATTAGATATGGATATATCTGATTTACCAGTTGCTGGTTGTGCTCCAGAATGGATGTCAGAAAAAGCAGTAGCTATAGGTACTTATGTAGTTGGTTCTGGTATAAATACATTCTTAGGGGTTATGCCTCCAGTTACAGGTTCTTCAAAAGCTGTTGAAATATTATGTGGTAGCATAGAAGAAAAAGTAGGAGCTAAATTCCATATAAGAGAGAATGATCCAGTAGGATTAGCTCACGATATAATGGACTGTATAGAAGCTAAGAGACCTCACTTTGAAGAATTATACCAAGAAAAAGTTCTTAATAAGAGAGTTGCTGGAGAATTAGTTAGCTTATACTAAGATTTACTGTTAAATAGATAAATATCAAATTTATAGAATAGATAAGGGTAGTCTATTGAAAATAATAGACTACCTAAAAATACATGTTAGACAGACATAAAAATAAATAGTTTCTGAACTATATGACAAAAGGTGGTAATAAAGAAATGAAAGTAGCAATAACAGGAAAAGGTGGAGTAGGAAAAACAACTTTTGCCTCAATGTTATCAAGAATGTTTGCTGATGAAGGTTATAGAGTTGTTGCTGTAGATGCTGATCCAGATGCAAATTTAGCTTTAGCGCTAGGTTTTCCAAAAGAAGTATATGATTCAATAGTACCAATTTCTGAAATGAAAAAATTAGTTTCTGACAGAACAGCAACAAGTGAAGGTACATTTAATAAAATGTTTAAATTAAATCCTAAGGTAGATGATATACCAGAAAAATATTGTAAAATGCACAATGGTGTAGGATTGTTAACTTTAGGTACAGTTGACACTGGGGGATCAGGATGTGTATGTCCAGAACATGTACTATTGAAAAGATTATGTTCTCATTTAATATTACAAAATAAAGATGTTGTTGTTATGGACATGGAAGCTGGTATCGAACATTTAGGTAGAGGAACAGCTCAAGGTGTAGACGCCTTTATAGTAGTTGTTGAGCCAGGGGAAAGAAGTTTACAAACTTATAGAAAAGTTAAAAAACTAGGTAAAGATATCGGTGTACAAAGAGTTTTCGTTGTTGGAAATAAAATGAGAGACGACGAAGATATAGAATTTATAAAAAGTAATCTAGAAGATGGTGAAGCTTTAGGATTTATTCATTACAACCAAACTGTAATAGATTCAGATAGAGCTAATCAATCTCCATATGATGTAAGTGAAGAGACTAGAAATGAAATAAGAGCTATAAAAAATAGATTACTAGAAATTGAAGCAGAAAATAAAAAAAGTAAATAATTTTTATTTTTATTTAGTTTAAAATTATTAAATTAGTATTTAATTAACATTAAATTTGAAAAAATACTATATAATTAAATTAGTATTCAAATTAATTAATGTTATTAAAATATATATAAATGTGGGAGGATGTTTGTTATGGGATTCAAATCAGATATTGAAATAGCTCAAGAAGCTAAACCTCAAGATATTAGAGAAATAGCTAAAAAATTAGGATTAACTGAAGATGACTTAGAGTTATATGGTAAATATAAAGCTAAAGTTGACTACAACCTACTTAAAAAAGATAATGGTGGAAAAAAAGCTAAATTAATATTAACTACAGCTATCAACCCAACTCCAGCAGGAGAAGGTAAAACTACAACTACTATAGGTGTAGCTGACGCTTTACAAAAATTAGGTAAAAACGTATTAGTTGCATTAAGAGAACCTTCTCTAGGACCAGTATTCGGTGTTAAAGGTGGGGCAGCAGGTGGAGGATATGCACAAGTTGTTCCAATGGAAGATATAAACTTACACTTTACAGGTGACTTCCATGCAATAGGAGCTGCAA
>CAMEPL010000034.1 GCA_945931665.1 uncultured Clostridium sp.
CCGTTTTCGTCAACTGCAAACATTACTATTGAGCCTGCTCTAAAAGCTCCCTTTTTCTTTCCAATAGCTACTTTTCCCTGTCTTCTAAGTTTGCCAAAGTTAATTGTAAAACTCTTCATTTGCATCATGCCAAGTGCATATTGTGCCAAAAATGCTACACCAAAGCAAATCAATAAAAACCAAAAGTTCATACTCTCTTCTCCCTTCTAATTAAATACATTATCTTGTTTTATAAAATACAATAGTAATTCTCTATAATTTTTTACTTTAGCAATATTTTCAACTGCTTGTTTGTCTTTAGATATAGCAATAATCTCATCATATATTTTTACTAGTATATCATCATCTTTTTCTTCTACATTTGGTATTGCTAGTAAAAATATTACTTTTAATTGTTGATCTTTTTTATTTTTATTATTGTCTGAAAATACCCCTATCGAAAATACTATTTTATCTGTTCCTTTATTTATAGCATGTGGTAAAGCTATATACTCATCAAAAACCATTGTCGATTTTGACTCTCTAATATGAATTCTTTCTTTAAATCCTTTATCTACATATGATAAATCATATAACTTGTCTATCATATAGTCTACATTTTCTATATAAGACTTATCATTATCTAGTATGAAAAACTTCTCTTCGTCTAGTAAGCTAAGTACTAACGATTCCATCCCTTGTAACATTGGAATGTCTAGCTTTTCTGTGTATCTTACACTTTCAATCTTATTTTTAAGTTGACTTTCATCAAATATCTCTTTTAAATAAATTGTAGGTGTAACTGTGTCACATTCAAATTTTATTGTAGATAAAACTAAATCAAATTGATCCAATAATTCTTTATTTACTTGACTATCTGAAAACATCTCAAGTTTTGTATCGATATCTACAATTTTCCTAAGTTGGGCAGCTATAAGCCTTGCTGTTATTTTACCAGTACCGCAGATGATAGCTATCGAACAAAGCTTATTTTGTTCATATGAGTTTTCAGATATGAATACACTAAAGTAAACTGCTAAAAATCCTACTTCATCTTTTGATACTTTTTTCTTAGTTATGTCTTCAATCAGTATTTTTGTTAACTCAGCTAATTTATATGGAACCATGTATTTCTCTTTTATTTCATCTAGAACTGGATTTTTTATTTTTATTCCATATTTAAGGCGATTTAACATAAAACTTATATGGTATGTAAATTCATCTAGTAAGTTTCCTGGAGTAATTGTAATATCCATTTCTAACTTAATTAGCTGGATTATATCTAACACTAAGTTTATAACTTCTTCTGTTATTTCTAGATTTTTTACTCTATCTATATCCATAGGTGTCCTCATTCCTACAATTGGGAGAGTCATAAATACCCTTTCATTATTTGGTATTTCAATTCTAAATATATTTTCAAGCTTATCACATATATCATTTGCAATGCTAATTTGCTTTGTATATATCAAATCCTCATATGTTTCATTTAATGATGTTATTTGATGTCCATTCACTAGTCTGTCTATAAGTACTGTCAAAAACTTTATAATTTGTTTTCGAGTACTTCCCTCTAATTTTAAGTCTGAAAAAATTTTATGTAGCTCTTCTTTGACATCGTAATCTAATTCATGACTTTTATAGATATCTTCAAATAAATTTTCTAGTACAAATATTCTGATGTCTATTTCTTCTCCTTCAAGTTTTAAACCTGTATTAGTCTTACCTATAATCTTTATATTGTATTTTTCTAAAATTTGTCTTAATTTCTTCAAATCACCTACTAAAGTCGTACGACCTATGCTCATTTCAAATGCCAAATCATCAGTTAAAACTGGTTTTTCATCATTCATTAATCTACTCATTACATATGCCATTCTTTTTTTAGGCGAGTTGAAGAAATCATCATGTAGATATAAGTTTTGTTTTATTATTTCAAATTCTTTTTGATTAATTACATAAAGCTTATATTTACCTAACTTAAACTGAATAAGTGCATTACCGTCAAATATTTCATTTAACTCTTTAATATCATTTTTTATACTTTTTGAACTTACGTTTAACTTTTTTTCTAAATATTCCAAGGAGGCTGATCTTTTATGTTCTAGGATTTGTAATACTTTGCATATTCGGTTATCATTATTAAAATAATCACTCATCCTATATCCCCCCTATTTCTCTAACCTCTAGTTTTTCCACCTGCTACATTTATTGTCACACCATGGATATATCCTGCTCTTTCAGATGCTAGGAAACAAACTAAATTTGCAACTTCTGAAAGTTTACCACTTCTTCCTAATGGTGTTGTTGAAGTACTTTTATATCCTTCTCTTAATTTTTCTACTGTTATATTTCTTGTATATGCTAATGATTCTTCATAATCTAGAGTTCTAAGTCCTGTTGCTTCAAGTATTCCAGGTGCTACACCTACTACTCTAACTCCTTTTGGACCCAATTCTTTTGACCAAGATCTTGTAAAAGAATTTACTGCATTTTTAGATGCTGCATATATACTTTGTCCTTGTGAACCTTCAATTCCACTCTCAGATGACATATTTATTATTACACCTGAACCTTTTTTAACCATTACTCTACCAGCTTCTTGTGAACAAAGATAAACACCTTTTACATTAACATCCATAACTTTGTCATATATATCTTGGTTTAATTCGTATTTACTATGTTCTTCTTTATCATCAACTAATAGACTTGGGATATTTATACCTGCATTATTTACTATTACGTCTATTGTCCCAAATTCTTCACAAACTTTTTTAACAGTTTCTTTTACATTTTCATCATCACATACGTTTGTATGTAAATAAATCATTTTACCACTATTCTCATTCATTTCAAATTCTGGTGTTTGTGGATTTAAGTCACATACTGCAACATTTGCTCCACAATTTAAAAATTCTTGTGCAACTGCTTTTCCTATTCCCGAAGCAGCTCCTGTTACTATAACTGATTTGCCTTCTAGATCTAACCAACTTGTTTCCATTAATATTCCCCCTGTTAATTCTTTTAATCTTCATATTTTATTATCTTAAGAGTTAAGTTTTCTTTTTCCTTCTCTCTTAACTTGTTAATTAGATTATAAGAAAAAACGTTTATTTTATTAATGCATTGTTTTTCTTATTCTTGGAAAAAAGTTAAACAAATAGAAAAAGCATAGAGTATATTTATTAATAATTATATACTCTATACTTTAATATTATTTAATAATTTATCATATTCTTTAATTTTATTCAATATAATACAACCTATAAACTTCCACATTTTACACATTTTAACAAATTATTATTCGTACTATTTTTAATAGTTGCATTACTCTATCTATTTTTCCAAGTTAAAATTGGTTTCTTAACTGCTCTAGCGTCGTCAACTCTCTTAACTATAGTGTTGTGAGGAGCAGTTTTTAATAATTCTGGATTTTCTTCAGCTTCTTTTGCTATTTGTTTCATAGCATCTATAAATTTGTCTAGTGTTTCTACACTTTCACTTTCAGTAGGTTCTATCATTAAAGCTTCTGGTATTATTAATGGGAAGTAGATTGTTGGTGGATGATATCCGTAATCTAACATTCTCTTAGCTATATCTGTTGTATTTAATTCACCATGAGGTCCACTTAATACAAATTCATGTTTGCATATTTGATCTATTGGTAATTTAAATGTATCTTTTAAGTTTTCTTTTAAGTAGTTAGCATTTAAAACAGCCATTTGACTTGCCTTTTTAAGTCCATCTCTACCCATTGTAAGCACATAAGCATATGATTTTACAATTACACCGAAGTTACCATAGAAGTTTTTAATTTTACCTATTGATAATTCTCTATCGTAGTCTAGTATATATTCGTCATTTACTTTTTCAACTACTGGCACTGGTAAGAAAGGTATTAAGTCTTTTTTAACACCTACTGGACCACTTCCTGGGCCTCCACCACCATGAGGAGCAGCAAATGTTTTATGAAGATTTAGATGCACTACATCAAATCCCATATCTCCAGCTCTTGTTATACCCATTATTGCATTTGTATTTGCACCATCATAGTATAAAAGTCCACCTGCATTATGTACTAATTCTGATATTTCTTTTATATTTTTTTCAAATAAACCTAAAGTTGAAGGGTTAGTAAGCATTAAAGCTGCTACTTCATCATCTAAAACTTCTTTTAATTTTTCTATATCTACTGCACCGTCTTTTGTAGACTCTACTTGAACTATTTTAAATCCTGCCATCATCGCACTTGCTGGATTTGTACCATGTGCAGAGTCTGGAACTATAACTTTTGTTCTTTTTGAGTCTCCTCTATGTTGGTGATACGCTTTTATTATCATAAGACCTGTAAATTCACCATGAGCACCTGCTGAAGGTTGTAAAGTCACCTTGTCCATACCTGTTATTTCTGCTAATGATTCAGATAGATTATACATAAGCTCTAAAGCACCTTGTGCAGTTTTTGCTGGTTGATATGGATGAAGTGATGTAAATCCTTTTAAAGCTGCCATATCTTCATCTATTTTTGGATTGTACTTCATAGTACAAGATCCAAGTGGATAAAATCCTGTATCAACACCAAAGTTTTTATTAGATAATAAAGTGTAATGTCTAACTACATCTAATTCACTAAGTTCTGGCAACTCTAAGTCAGTCTTTTTAATCATATTGTAGTCAAGCATATCATTTAGTTTTTGTTCTTCTACATCTAATTTTGGAAGAGAATAAGATTTTCTTCCTTCTTTTGAAATTTCTATTAATAAACTATTGTATTCATTCATTTTACATGCCCTCCATTAGATTTACTAAATTATCGATTTCTTTTGCTGTTCTTTTTTCAGTTACACACATTAAAACACAGCCTTTTAATTCTTCATAATCTTTTCCTAGGTCATATCCTCCTAAGATTTTGTTTTCTAGTAATTTTTCATTTAATTCATCTACTGGTATAGGGCTTTTTACTACAAATTCATTAAAGAATTTTCCTTTAAATACTGGTTCAAAGTTTTTGCTTTCATCGAATTTTTTATATGCATAATGAGATTTTTGCATATTTTGCATAGCTACTTCTTGGTATCCTTTTTTACCCATAGTAGCTAAATAGATTGATGCTACAAGTGCATTTAAGCCTTGGTTTGAACATATATTTGAAGTTGCTTTTTCACGTCTTACATGTTGTTCTCTTGTTTGTAATGTAAGTGCATAACATCTCTTGCCGTCTGCATCTACAGTTTGTCCAACTACTCTACCTGGCATTTTTCTTATAAGACCTGATTTTATTGCTAAGAATCCTACATATGGTCCACCAAAGTTTAATGCATTTCCTAGAGGTTGAGCATCACCAACTGCTATATCAGCCCCAACTTCTCCTGGAGATTTTAATACACTTAGAGTTATTGGGTTTACACTCATAACATACATTGCTTTGTTGTCACGAGCTATAGAACCTATTTCATCTACATCTTCTATCATTCCAAAGAAGTTTGGATTTTGTACTAATACACAAGCAGTATCTTCTCCTACTACTTCTTTTAATTTATTTAAATCAGTTGTTCCATATTCTCTATCATAATCAACTTCTACTATTTCTACATCTTTAAATTGTAGATAAGTTTTAAGTATTTGTCTTGTTTCTGGATGAACAGTTTTTGGCACAACTACTTTATTTCTTCTAGTTTTTCCAACTGCCATTATACAAGCTTCAACAGCTGCTGTAGCTCCATCATACATAGAAGCATTTGCAATATCCATCTTTGTTATTTCAGCAATCATAGATTGGAATTCGAATATACTTTGTAATGTACCTTGGCTTATTTCAGCTTGGTAAGGAGTATATGCTGTGTAGAATTCACTTCTTGAAGTTATGCTTTTTATAAGTGATGGTATATAATGGTCATATGCTCCAGCTCCCAAGAAGCAAGTTAAATCATCTACATTTTTATCTGCCATTTCAGTTATTATTTCGCTTACTTCTAATTCTGATTTAGATTCTTCTAAATTTAAATCTCTATTTAATTTTAAATCATCTGGTATATCGCTGAATAAATCATCTATAGTTTCAACTTTACAAGCTTTTAACATTTTTTGTTCATCTTCAAATGTTGCTGGTATATAAGGATATTGTTTATATTCTTTTGCTTTTACTTCTTCTTTTTTATATTGTTTTTTATAAAAAGGTCTTTTAACTATAACTGCTGGAACTAGTTTTTTTCTTACTCTTATTCCTATTTCTTGACCTACTCTTGCTTTATCAGCGTTAATTATAGCCATTCCTATAAATTTATCTAGAGTTGGTGATTTAAGTCCAGTAGTTACAAACCCTACTACTTCATCATCTATTTCAACTTCATATCCACCTCTTACCATACCTTTGCCTGTTAACTCAAATGCTACTAATTTTCTAGCTTTTCCACTTTCTTTTAAAGCTTTTAAACTGTCTTTTCCTATAAAATCGTCTTTATCTAATTTAACAAATATTGATAATCCTGCTTCTAAAGGTGGTATTTCTTCACTTATTTCATGGCCATAAAGTGGAAGATTTACTTCTGATCTTAAAGTATCTCTCGCTCCAAGTCCTGCTGGAACTACTTTTTCTTTACCTTCTTCTAATATGGCATCCCATATTTTTTGTGCTACATTTTTATCACAATATATTTCAAATCCATCTTCACCAGTATATCCAGTTCTAGATACTATACAAGGTTCTGAGCAAACGTTTACATTTTGTTTAAATTTATAAAACTCTATTTCTGATAAATCTTGATCAGTTAATTTGCTTAATATATCTTCTGCTAAAGGTCCTTGCAATGCTAATTGTGCAACTTTGTCAGATATATTATTTATCTCAACATTAAATTTTTTGCTATTTTCAACTATCCAATCATAGTCTTTGTCTATATTCCCAGCGTTTATAATAAGTAGATAATCATTTTTCCCCTTCATATATACTAATAAATCATCTACAGTTGTCCCATTTTCATAACACATTGGAGAATATAAAATTTCATCTGATTTTAAATTTGATACATCATTTGTAATTAAGTATTGTATAAAATCTTTAGCTTTATCTCCCTTTACTTCTACTTCTCCCATGTGAGATACATCAAATAAACCTGCACTTTTTCTTACATGCTCATGTTCTTTAACTGCACTGGTATACTCTAATGGCATTTCCCATCCTGCAAATTCAAACATTTTTGCATTTAGTTTTTCATGCACATCAAATAAACATGTTCTTTTTAACTCATTCATAACGAACCCCCTATATTTTTGTTGTTTTAAAAGTGTTTTTACTTCTCGGTAGTTTTTTGTGATATCATCTTGAGATACTTCAAGAAATTGTGAATTTTTGTCTTTGAAAAATAAATAAGTTTTTGATTTTAGAAATTGTTTTATATTGTCTTTTTTGGTTATTTCTTATTTTAATTAAACAATATATTTTTTACAGAAAATTGTCAATATTCAAAGTCTATTTTTTACATAATGTTGAATTTTTATCTAAAAATTTGACTTTGTCGCCTGTAATTTCTAGTTTTGAACAAAAAAACAAGGCACATTATATGCCTTGTTTAAAAAAGGAGTAACATTGAAAAATCATCTAACTTCTAAACTGGACTTATATCCAGTTTATATTTAAAGTAAATTTTTACTTAAACTAACTAAATCTCTATATTTAAAATATAATCTAGAAATATTAACTTAATCTTACTTAAATATTAAGATTTTATTAAAAAACTAACTACTTATTTTTCAAATGTTCTAACTCTTTTATTTCAGAATCTATTTTTTCTTCCTCAACTTCATCTTCTTGTTCTAATTCTTTTAAGATGTATTTTTCTATATTTCTAAACATAAATAAAAATACGACAAATAAAATTGCACTAGCTATTAAAATTGCTTTTTCCCAATATATATTTGTTAAAATACTACCTAAAGAGGCTCCTATAACAAAAAATATAACTATTCCGTATGCCTGAATACTTACTTGTATTTTACTTTTATCTTTTTCTACTACTGAGTTAAATATTTGTTCTGTTGCCGTTCTTAAATTTCCTGTACACATTGTAGTAGCTAAAGCTGTCCCATTTACCTTTCTGAAGGCTTCGACTTGCATTGCACAAATAAATGAAATAGATATGTTTACTATAACATCGTATTTTCCCATCGGAATAAATGCCATCATAGTAAGGACTATTATTTCTGCTCCTATTACAATCTGTCTCCAATGGATATAAGTCCGTCTAGGTTTTATTCTTCGTTTTATAACTTCTGTCAGTATTACACCTAACATAAATGCTATAACAGGTACAAAATGATATATAATTCCTTTAAAATTGTATTTTGATAGAGCCAATCCTACTAATACTATATTTCCTGTTTGAGCATTTGCGAAAACTTCTCCTCTACATATGTAAGTATAAGCATCTAAAAAACCTCCAACTAAAGCCAATAATGCTGCCAATCTAAATGATTCTGACATATGTTTTTTATGCACAACTTCCATATACATTCTCCCTCCACTATAAATCTTTTTCTATTTAAGTATAGCATAATGTATTTTCTAAAAGGGCATCGAAATATTTTTATTAATTTTTTCCAACATTTTATTGCAAATTTTTTCCTACAGTGTTAAATTAATGTTAACCTATCTATTTTTTAAGTTGACCTTATTTTAAAATTAATAGATTTCAGGGAATATACTACATAAAAATTTTATGTAGATTTTAAGGGGGGATAATTTTATGAAACTTACAACAAGACAAATTATTTTATGCGGATTATTTGCAGCATTAATATCTGTATTTGCGCAAATATCTATTCCACTTCCATTTACAACTGTTCCATTTACTTTACAAATATTCGGAATTGCAATAACTGGACTTATTTTAGGAGCTAAATGCGGATTTATATCTACTTTAATTTATTTAATATTAGGTGCAATAGGAATACCTGTATTTGCTCAATTTAGTGGGGGTTTAAGCATTTTATTTGGTCCAACAGGTGGTTTTCTATTAGGCTATCCTTTAATGGCATTTATAATAGGATATACTAGAGAAAGATTTCAGTCTAAAATTTCAACTTCTATCAGTATGATTTTGGGATTGGCACTAGTTTATGCTTTCGGTACTGTTATGTTCTCATTTATTACAGGAAACACAATATTACAAAGCTTAATTTATTGTGTGCTTCCATTTGTTGCAGTAGATCTATTAAAATTACTTTTAGCCTATATAATTGGTGAAACAGTATGTAAGAGAGTTTTCTCAAGTTTAAATCTAGCTAAATAAAAATTCGCTGCAATTATAATGCTGATGGCTTTGTTTATTGCTTAAAACCGATAATTTAGAAAAAGGTGGAGAAATTTTTCCCCACCTTTTAATATGTTGATTTATTTTAAATATATTTTTATTTGATGAATTTTTTATTGATATAATGCAATTTAGTAATTATATATTAATCTATTTTAAAATTGTATTCTTTTATGTCCTGACTATTATCTTTATTCTTAGAAATAACAATTATTCCACTAACTTCTTTAAGTTCATCTAATGAATTTATTTTTTTACAGTAAGTAAATCCTTTTGCTTTTTTACCCGATGGAATTTGTTCATATAAGTTAAACTTATCAGTATATTCTCCAATAGTTATATATTTAGTATATACTTCTATTGGTGATTTTGATTTATTTTCTATTTCATATATATATCCTACAAAGTTAGCTACTGCAGATTTTTTCTTAGCATTTACTTCTTTTCCATCAAATATTTTTTTATTAGATTTTCCTATTATCTCAATTTTACAATCTTTATCATCTAATATTACGATATTTTCATCGAATACTATGTTGTTTTTTAAATATCTTTTGTTTTTTATTATTGCTCTTAATTTGTATATTAAGAATATTATTCCTGCTATTAATACAAGTGCTAAAATCATTTTTATATAATCCCATGCTGTATAAATAGTTTTGAAAGATATACTATTTTCAGTTGCATAGGTCTTAGCTGCAGTATTATTGTAACCTGTTATAGTTAAGTTTGTACAATTCTCAAATGTATAATCACCTATTTCTTTGACATTCTTTGATAATTCTAGACTTTCTAACCCAACACAATAATAAAATGCTGCTTCACCTATTTTTGTAACACCATCTGGTATATTTATATCTTTTTTAACTTACTCGGAATATTTATCGTAGTAAGAGCTGTACAATTTGCAAATGCACCTTCACCTATTGTCGTTACGCTTTCTGGTATACTTACAGTTTCAAGTGAAGTACAATTATAAAATGCATATAAGTCTATCGATGTAACACTATCTGGTATTTTTACACTTGTTATATCTTCATTTCCATCAAATGCATTTTCACCAATTTTAGTCACTTTATGACCATCAATTTCACTCGGTATTGTTAAGTCACTTTCACTTCCTTCATAGCCTTTGATTGTAACATTATCATCTTCTAATATGTACTTAAATCCGTCTTTTGTTGTAAGAGTATTTTCATCTTCTCCAGTTGAGTCCTCAGTTGATTCTTCACCCGTAGTAGAATCATCAGTAGATGTATCTTCCGATGTTTCTGAATTGTCACTGTTATTTTGCTCAGTTGTTGTCTGTGTATTGTCCTCAGTGTCTGCAAATGAGGTATTAAGTCCATTTAAATTACTTATAGCCAATATAAAGGTCAACGCTAATAATACAATCATACTTTTTTTAAAAATTTTTTTCATATTATTCTCCTTTTTTATTTTTGGTGATTATATATTAATCTAGAAAACTTAACTCAACCTTTATTTTACCTCAATATTCCAATTAATTTATCGTATTAATTCGACACTATATTTTTTCTATACGTTATAAAAAACAGAATTGCCGATATACTTAATGTATATCGGCAACCTGTTTACATATATATTTTGTTGGTTAAAAGAATATAATTGTATATACAATATTGAACTGTAATATACTACTCATAGTTTAATTATAGTACCTTTTGCTATCCTATTTCAATCATTTTACCATTTCTTGCATATATTATTTTTTCACATACATTCGTAATGTGATCTCCTATTCTTTCTAGATATCTCGCTGTGAATACAAGTCTAACGCCTTGGTTTATATTTTTATCTGGATTTTCATGCATAACTTTTAGACAATCTTCTCTTACTTTATAGTAAAGTATATCTATCTCTTTATCCATCACAGCAACTTTATAAGCTAAATCTGCATCTTGGTTTATAAAAGCTGATTTTATACCTCTTATCATATCTAAACAATATTGTGACATCTTAGGTATATCAATTAATTCTTTTATATAATCTTCTCCTGCAATTGAAACAACTTCTGATGCTATATTTTCAGCATAATCGCCAATTCTCTCTAATTCGACTGATATATCAGCTAAAGCATATATTTCTCTTAAATCTCTTGCCATAGGTTGTTTTAATGCCATTAGTTCTATACTTCTATCTCTTATATACTCTCTTAAGATATCTATATCGTCGTCGTCATCAATAACTTTTTTAGCTAGTTCTATATCTTTTGTCACCATACTTTTAATAGATAAATCGATTGCTTTTTCACATTTATCCATCATTCTAATTATATATTCTTTTAAAGTGTTTATACTCATCTCTAAATTTGTACTCGCCATTTTATATCTCCTCATACCATAATTTATAATATTTAATTTATAATCTGCTAAATCCTAACCAAATCTTCCTGTGATATAGTCCTCTGTTCGTTTGTCATGAGGAATTGTAAATATATCTTTAGTTTTGTTGAATTCTATTAATTCTCCATTTAAGAAAAATGCAGTTTTATCTGATATACGCGCTGCTTGTTGCATATTATGTGTAACGATTACTATAGTATATTGATTCTTCAAAGTAGCCATCAAATCCTCTACTTTTGCTGTTGAGATTGGATCTAAGGCTGATGTTGGTTCGTCCATCAATATAACATCAGGTTTCATAGCTATAGTTCTGGCTATGCAGACACGTTGTTGTTGCCCACCTGACAAACCAAGTGCAGGTGATTTTAGTCTATCTTTTACTTCATCCCAAATTGCAGCGCCTCTTAAGCTTTCTTCAACTATCTTATCTAGTTGTTTTTTGTCTTTTATACCTTGGTTTTTTGGACCATAAGCTACATTATCGTATATACTCATTGGAAATAGATTAGCCTTTTGAAATACCATCCCTACTCTAGTTCTAAGACTTATCACATCATTAGTTGTAAGTATTTCCTCATCTTCAAGATATATCTTTCCATTTATTTTTACACAATCAATCAAGTCATTCATTCTATTTAAACATCTTAGAAATGTTGATTTTCCGCATCCTGAAGGCCCTATTAAGGCTGTTACTTCATTTTCCTTTATCTCCATATTTATATCTTTTAGAGCCTGCTTTTCTCCATAATATAAATCTAAATCGTTAACTCTTATCTTAGTTCTATTTTCTAAGTCCATATCACTAATCTCCTTATTTTAATAAACCTCTATTCTTTTATCTATATAAAAATATTTATTCTAAGTTTCTTTAAGATCTAAATCTTTTAATTTAATAATTTGCCTTATTTAATTTTTTAGCTACTAATTTTGCTATTGTATTTAAACCAAATACTATTACGATTAAAACTATGCCCACGCCGCATGCTGTCTGAATATCTCCAGTTTCTTTAGTTAATAAATATGCGTGAACTGTAAGTGTTCTCGCGCTATCAAATACAGTAAGTGGCATTTTGGCTACTGTTCCCGCTGTTAATAAAATCGCTGCTGATTCACCGATTACACGTCCTATTGATAAGATAACTCCTGAAAGTATTCCTGGGATTGCACTTGGCAATACGACTTTATAAAGTGTTTGGAACTTAGTTGCCCCAAGTCCTAAAGATGCTTCTCTGTAAGTACTTGGCACTGTTTTTAGTGCTTCTTCTGTCGAACGTATTATTGTCGGAAGTATTATAATCGCTACTGTTAAGCCACCTGATAATATTGAGTATTGAAGTTTTAAAGCTACTACAAAGAATATCCCCCCGAACAATCCATATACTATTGAAGGTATACCTGCCAAACATTCTGTAGCAAATCTTATTACTCTAACTACCTTCCCTTGTTTAGCATATTCTTGTAGATAAACAGCTGCCAATATTCCTATTGGTGTGGCTACTACTATAGCTACTAAAACCATATATACTGTTGTAATTATCATCGGCAAAATTCCACCATTTCCACTTGCTAAGTAATCAGCAAACAAAAAGTTGAGATTTATCTTTCCTATACCCTTTATAAATATAAATCCTACTATTACTAATAACAGTCCAACTGTTATAATTGCTGATAAATATACTAGCGAAATTAATAAACTATCTTTTGCTTTTCTAGATTTCAACTTGTTATCCATTATCTATCAACTCCTTTAGAAGTTAATTTAGTAAGTACTAAATTTATAATTATTATAAATATAAATAGTACAACACCTGTAGCAAACAACATATTTTGATGTGTTCCTGCTGCATATCCCATTTCAAGAGCTATATTTGTTGTAAGTGGTCTTGCACTATCAAGTAGTGATGTTGGCATTGCTGTTGAGTTTCCTGCCACTAAAATTACTGCCATTGTTTCACCTAATGCTCTACCTATTCCCAAAATTACACCAGCTAATATTCCTGATTTAGCTGCTGGAACTGTAACCTTAAATATTGTTTCTATTTTTGATGCACCTAAAGCTAAAGATCCTTCTTTATATGCTTTCGGCACTGCTCTTATTGACGTTTCTGATAGTGAGATTATTGTTGGAAGCATCATTATAGCCAAAACTATAATTACTGCTAATAGACTTTGACCTTTAGGAAGGTCGAGTGCTGTTTGTATTGCTGGTACGATTATTGCTAAGCCAAATATACCGTAAAGAACTGATGGTATACCTGCTAAAAGCTCTACTGCTGTTGAAATTATTTTTGCATATCTTTTTGGACAAATCTCAGCTATAAATATCGCTGATAATATTCCTATTGGAACACCGATTATCAATGCCCCTATTGTCGCCACCATTGATGTCACTATCATTGAACCAATTCCAAATTTTTTAGAACTAGGTAGCCAGTCAGTGCCAAATATAAAATCTATAAATGAATATCCTTCTGTTACAAAAGGCATTAAACCTTTATAAAATACAAATCCGATTATAAGTAGCAAACTTACTACTGCTACAAGAGCACTTATCATAAATATTTTTTCTGTTATAAATTCAAGCACATATTTACTTTTATTTTTAGATGAAGTGCCTTCTTTTACCTTAATTGATTCTGTATTTTCCAATCTAAGTTCCTCCTTTTAAAATACTAGGCTATCTCAAAGAGACAGCCTAGCTAAAACTATCTTGAATATATATGAATATTTGCTATATATCTACTTTTCATTAATACTCATAAATCCTTGGTTTTCTATTGTTTTTTGACCTTTATCACTTAAGATATAGTCTATAAAAGATTTTGCTTCTCCACTTGCTTCACCTTTAGTTACTAATAAGAATGGTCTTGATATTGGATATTTATCTTTATAGACATTTTCTTCTTTTGGTTCTACACCGCCTATTTTAACTGCATTTATAGAGTCGTCTAGGTATCCAAATGAGATATATCCTATTGCATTTTCATTACCTTGTACAGTTGTCTTTATATTTCCAGAGCCGTCAGATATTTGAGCATTTGAAGTTAAATCTTTTGATTCAAATCCAACAATTTCTTGGAAACCATCTCTTGTTCCTGAGCCATCTTCTCTTGAAACAACAACTATTTCTGCGTCGTCTCCACCGACTTCTTTCCAGTTAGTTATTTTGCCTGTATATATATCTTTTACTTGTTCTAATGTTAAGTCTTTTACTTTATTTGCTGAATTTGTTATTACTGCTATACCATCTATTGCTATTTGATATTCTTTTAGTTCTGATTTTTCTTCATCTTTTAAATCTCTTGAAGACATTCCTATTTGTGAAGTGCCGTCGATTGTGTTTGTTATTCCTGCTGATGAACCTACTTGTTGAACTTCTATAGTAGTACCTTTATTTTCTTTTTGATAATCTTCTGCTAATATTTCCATTGTTGGCCCTATTGAAGTGGAACCTGATACTGTGATTTTGTTTGATTCATTTCCTGAACCAGAACCTGCATTGCTTGAGCTACAGCCTACTGCTAGTGATCCTACTAATAAAGTTCCTGTTAAAAGTGCGATTAATCTTTTTTTGTTAAACATTTTCATTCCTCCAGTACATTATGTAAAATTTTTAATACCCTTAATTTACTTTTTTCTTTGATTTTACAAGATTGCATTAATTAAAGATTTTTCTTTCTTCCTTACTTACTTTCTTATTTTTCTTTACACTTTATATAGTATAGGAGGCGTCTTAAGCCTTTATTAATTGCGGGTTATTATAAGGTTAAGTGTGTTAAGTTAACGTTAACATACTTAAACAACTAAAATTTGCTCAAAAAAAGACGACTATTTAGTCGTCTTTTAATTAAATATTTTAACTAGCTTTTTGGGCTAACTCTTGGTTAAATGGAAGTTCTATTGTAAATTTACTTCCAGTACCTAGCTCACTTTCTACTTTTATGTTTCCGTTTAACGCCTTTACCATATGCTTTGTTATTGCAAGGCCAAGTCCTGTTCCGCCTACACTTCTACTTCTGGCTTTATCTACTCGATAAAATCTCTCAAATATTCTATCTATATCTTCTTGTGGTATTCCTATTCCATTATCTTTTACTTCTATAAATACTCTCTCTGATTTTATATATTGTTTTACACTTACTTTTCCATTTTCGCCTGTATATTTTACAGCATTTGAGATTATATTAAGTAATATTTGTCTAATATAACCTGAGTATTCCCATAAATCAATATCCTTATTTTTAAAATCATATTTTACTTTTATATTCTTTTTCTTTGCGATATAATTTATAACTTCATTCACTTCTTCAAACACTTCAAATAAATCTACTTTTTCTACCTTTTTCTTTGTTTTATTTTCAATAGTGGACAATAATAAAATATCGTCTATCAATCTCGTCAATCTAGTAGTTTCATTTTCTATTATAGTTAAAAATCTATTTTTAGTATCTTCATCTAAGTTATCTGTCATTTTTAAAGTCTCTACAAATCCTTGTATAGACGTTATAGGTGTTTTTAACTCATGACTTACATTTGCCACAAATTCTTTTCGCATGTTTTCTAATTTTACATACTCTGTTATATTTTCAATATTTATAATAAACCCAATCACTGCATCCGTATCCTCAAAATGGACTGGGTCTATTTTTATTTTATATATTAGATCTTTTTTAATATTTTTTTGTATTACAGTACTATGTTCGCTGGACATATTGTGGAGAACAGTTTCTAAAATTAATTCATTTTTTATAAATTGTCTTATATTTTTACCTTCAGCTATTAGATATTCATTTCCCTCAACCATTTTTTTTGCCAATTCATTGATTAAAAGAATTTTTCCTCTAGTATCAATCGCTAAAATCCCATGAGATACACTTTGCATAATTGATTTTAACTGCATATTTTTATCTGTTATATCTCTTATTGTATAATTTATCGTATCTGCCATATAGTTGAAATTTTTCGCAAATTCTCCTATTTCTCCAGACATCTGCCCTCTAACTCTACTATCAAATTGTTTATTACTTATATCTCTTGAAACTTTCATAAACTCTTTTAAATAAGTTCGAAGACTAAATGTATATCTAATCAAAAGTATAGTAATGATAAATAAAACCAGTATTATAAAAATATATATACCATTTAAAAATTCCGTCTCATTCATTTTCTTTCACCTCAAACTTATTTAATTTTATAACCTACACCTCTTATCGTCTCTATATATTTTGCATCATCATCGCCGATTTTTTTTCTAAGATGTCTGATGTGGACATCTAGCGTTCTTGTTTCTCCGTAATAATCATATCCCCATATTTTGTCTAATAAGAAGCTTCTTGTCAAAACATTTCCTTTGTTTTCAATAAGCAATTTTAATATTTGAAATTCTTTTAATGTTAATTCTATCTCTTTTCCATTTTTAGTTACTATGTGCTTATTTACATTTATTTGTATATCATCGGCTTTTAATACTTCAACTTTTTCACTTGTAGTGTATTTATATCTTCTAAGTACAGAGGTTATTCTCGCTAAAACTTCCTTAACACTAAATGGTTTTGTAATATAATCATCTGCACCATCTTGTAGTCCTTCTAGCTTATCTTCCTCCATATTTTTAGCAGTAAGCATGATTACTGGTATCTGCTCTAAATTTTCATCAGATCTTATCTTCTTTAGAAGGTCTATCCCAGTTATATTTGGAAGCATCCAGTCTAATAATATTAAATCAGGCTGAAATTCATTTATTTTTAAATATCCATCAAATCCATCATATGAATAGTCAACTTTATATCCATTATTCTCAAGGTTAAATTTTAAAAGTTCTACTATATGTATTTCATCATCTATAATTAATATTTTTTTCATAAAGCCCTCCTTATTTTATCGAAACTATAATCATTTGGCTAATTTTTATATTTTTATTTATATATAATATGATATCAAAATTTACATAAAGATGGTGATAAATATGTCTTTTGTTTTTATACAAAAAATAAATCTTAATATTATAGTAACATTTTAAAAATATATTGTATCTTATTTTTTTGTAAACTATGTTATATTTACGTAAAAAACAATTATAATATAAAAAGTGTAGATATCATTACATCTACACTTTTTACGTTACAATTTTATTATACTACTTCTTTTAATTTTGAATTCTTATCTTCTATAAATACTTGCTTTTTATCTATTTTATAATATGGAGTTAAATTATGTATATAGATAGCTATAACTTCCTTCATCTGCTCAGTAGTTAAGCGTAAAAATTTTAGTTCTAGTTTTTTTCCATCTCTATTTAATACTCTACATTTAACATATTCTTTTTTTAGTTTTATAAGTATTTTTTGCCCTACATCTAAATCATCAGTTATTCTTATCCATATTTTTTTACTCGATATGCTTTCTATTAAAACTTCCGTTTCATCTAAATGATTGCCTTCATTATCTAGCAAGATACAGTTAGTCTCCAGATTGCCTTCTATTGTCGCCTTATCCTCATCTTGACTTACTTTAGCTTGATAAGCTACTCTCAATGACTGTATTATCCCGATCAAGTTAAACACATTTAACAATACATTTAAATAATATGAAAATTGAGTAATATAACCTCTTTGTAGTAATTTTAACCCTACTAAAAGCGATATTAATCCAAATATTAAAATCAATAAATGAGGTATTACAACTTTGTATTCATAATATCCCCTATCTATTTCTAATTCTTTTGATGTTACATTAAATTTAATCTCAAATCCAAATAGCTCTTTTAATATAGATAAACTTAAATGTGGTGCCATTGCCATTTCATAATAATGTGTCCACATATACCCTCTCGATTTTGGCGAAAACATTATAAAAATAAATATTTGAACTACTATATAAGGTATTGTTATATTTAATAGTTGCGCGAAATCAGACTGCACAAAGTGAATACCCGTAAATAAGAATACAATTGGCACTATTATATAGCACATCTTAATTAAATTTGAAAACCAATATAATACTCCATCTACATAGCAAATTCTTTGAGATAATGTAAGGCCTTTTAGTGTTAGTGGATTGTAGTGTTTAAACACTTGTATATTACCCCTACACCAACGGTCCCTTTGTTTTACTAATTCTCCAAAAGTAGATGCGCTAAGACCTAATACTAATACTTTGTTTATAAAAATAGAGTCATATCCCTTTGCCTGAAGTAACATTCCAACTGCCATATCTTCTGTTATAGAACATGTTGGATATCCTCCTATTTCATCCACATATTTACGTCTAAAAACTGCATTTGTACCTACATGTAAGGTAGCTCCTCTATACGCTCTTGCTTCCTGAATATCTCTCATAAAAAAGTCTTGCTCATTTGGAATATATTTTTTTAAATTAGATTGATACATATCCTTATTGTAATAACACTGAGGTGTTTGTACAAAAGCTAAATTTTCATCTTCAAAATATCCAACTGTCTTCTGTAAAAATTCCTTCTTAGGAATCATATCTGCATCTAATACTAGAAATAAATCACCTTTTATATACTTTAAAGCATTATTTAGATTTCCCGCTTTAGCACCCTCATTATCTTCCCTTGTTATATATGATACATTGTATTTCTTACATAGTGCTTTTAATTCTTTTCTTCTGCCATCATCACATACATGGACTTTAAATTTATTTTTAGGATATTCCATTTGTATGCTTGCAACTATTGTCTTCTCAAGTAAATCAAGTGATTCATTATATGTACAAATCAAAACGTCTACAAAAGGTATTTCATTAAAATTATATACGCTTAAATCTTTTCTTTTAATTTTATATTTTCCAAAGAAAATATATTGGAAATTCATAAAGTTTATAAATCCAATAAACTCACAAGTAAATAATATTAAACCTAGAATAAAGCTTAAAATGCCAAAACTAGTTGGAATTACTTTTATTCTCCATAAAATATATATTATAGATATAATAACATCTACTATAATCAATAGTTTTACATTCTTATGATTGACCTTATATAATAAATAACTTATTAATAAGGCTGTTATCGATAAAATTAAATACATTAAAATCTCCTTATCTATATATAATTAAATTTATACTATAGCAAAATTCCCTCGTTATATATACCAAAGATATTTCTATCTTAATCATATTTTAAAGTAAAGCTATAATTATATTAATAAATCCCACTAACTTATTATCTTTAAATGTAGACATACTTACATATTCTATATAAATATGCTTTTTTATGCAACAAAAAAGATGTTGGCAATTAATTCATTGTCAACATCTTCTAAATTTAATTCGATTAAAATGCTGGAACTATACTTCCATTATATTTTTCTTCTATAAATTTCTTAACTTCATCACTGTTTAATGCTTTTGTTAATGCTTTTGCTTTGTCGCTGTCTTTATCTTCGGTTCTTATAGCAACTATGTTTACATATGGAGAATCACTTGATTCTATTGCTAGTGCATCTTTAGTTGGGTTTAGTCCTACGTTTAATGCATAGTTCGTATTTATAACTGCTATTGCAACATCATCTAATGTAGAAGGTACTTGTGCTGCATCTACTTCAACAAATTTTAAGTTTTTAGGATTTTTAGTTATATCTTTTACAGTTATTAATTCACCGTCTTTTACTTCTATTAATCCTTGTTTTGCTAATAATTTAAGTGCTCTAGCTTCATTAGTTGAGTCATTTGGAACTGCTACTTTGTCTCCATCTTTTACATCATCTAATTTTTTTATACTGTTTGAGTATATTCCCATTGGCTCTATATGAACTTTTGTACTATATGTTAAATCATATCCTTTTTCTTTAACTGTTTCCTCTAAGTATGGTATGTGTTGGAAAAAGTTTGCGTCTAATGATCCATCTGCTAATGCATCGTTTGGCAATACATAGTCGTCATATTCTTTTATTTTTAAAGTGTATCCTTCTTTTTCTAATAACGGTTTTGCTTCTTCTAATATTTCGGCGTGTGGTGTTGCAGATGCTCCAACTGTTATAGTTTTGTCATCATTTTTGCTTGATGAACAACCTGTTAATAATCCTACTGCTAATGTAGATACTAATAATACTTTTGCTAATTTTTTTAATTTCATTTTTTACTCCTCCTATTTTCCCTTAACTTTATTTATTTCTTATTAATTGTTTTATAGTCGATATAATTTTTTATTGCTTTATTTTAATACTTATTATTTTAATTTTTTATATGCATAATCACCTAGCATTTGTATAGCTTGTACTATTATAACTAATGTTATTACAACGTATATCATAACTGCTGTATCGAATCTTTGGTGACCGTATACTAAAGCGACTTTACCAAGTCCACCAGCTCCAACAGTACCTGCCATTGCTGTATATCCTAATATAGATATTACTGAAAGTGTGATTCCTGATATTATAGAAGGCATTGCTTCTTTTACCATAACTTTAAATATAATTTGTGTTTTTGTAGCTCCGAAAGATTTTGCCGCTTCTATTAATCCTTCATCAACTTCATTTAAAGCATTTTCTATTATTCTTGCTATAAATGGTGCTGCACCGATAGTTATTGGTACTATTGCTGCTGTTTCACCTATACTTGTCCCGATTAACATTCTAGTAAATGGTATTAATGCAACTAGTAATATAATGAATGGGAAACTTCTTACGATATTTACCACAAATCCAACTACTGAATATACATATTTATTTGGTTTTAACCCTTTTGGTTTAGTAAGTACTAATATGATTGCTAATATAAATCCTAAAATTGTAGCGATTATAGTCGGTACAATTATCATATACATTGTTTGTAAAAATGCATCACCTAGTATGTCTGTTAAATACTCATATAATGTTGTTTTATTTGTCATTTTTTATTTCCTCCCATTTAATATTTCTTTCATCAAGATATCTCTTAACTGCATTTGCATAATGATCTTTAACTGTTATTATTAAAGAACCTAAAACATCTTCTCTAAACTTTTCTAGTTTTCCATAACTTATATTGAAGTCAAAATCTAGAGTTCTCGCCATGTTCGTTATTATATGTTCGTTTGCAATTTCTTTAGGGAAGATTATTTTTATATTTACTCCCTCTGGAAGAACTATTTGCTCATCACCAATTAGAGCTTTTAATCCAGCTGTATTGTTTAAGAATAAATCTTCTGTATCTTCTATTTCTAAAACTTTACCGCCTTCCATAACGGCAACTCTTGTACAAATTTGTTTTACAACTTCCATTTGGTGAGTTACGACAATTATTGTTATGTCCATTTTTTCATTTATATCTTCTAATAAAGCTAGTATTGATTTAGTTGTATTTGGGTCTAATGCTGAAGTTGCTTCATCGCAAAGTAAAACTTTTGGCTCAAGTGCTAATGCTCTAGCTATTGCTACTCTTTGTTTTTGACCACCACTTAAGTTTCTAGGTTTTGCATCTCTTTTATCAGCAAGCCCTACTAATTCAAGCAAGTTCATAACTCTTTTTTCAATTTCTGCTTTTGAATATTTGAAACATTCTAACGGTAATGCTACATTTTCAAATACTGTTTTTCTCTCTAATAGTGAGAAATGTTGGAATATCATTCCTAAGTTTTTTCTAAGTTCTCTTATTTGTTTTTCACTTAAGTCTTTTACTTCCCTGCCTTCCACTGTAAGGCTCCCATCTTGATATTGTTCAAGACCATTTATACATCTAAGCAGTGTCGACTTCCCAGCACCACTATGTCCGATAATACCGAAAATCTCCCCTTTTGAAATTTCCATATCTACATTTTTTAAGATTTGTACATCGCCATAATATTTATTCAGATTTTGTATCTTTATCATTTAATTTCGTCCTTTCTTGAAATATATAAAATTGTTATTTTATTTAGACAATTTTATATATTTTGTAAAATTTTTATATAAGCATAAACTTATATCATCTTTCTTGTTTTATAATATCTTATAAATTTTTTATTTTAAGTATTAAAAAAGACCTAAGTATAAACTTAGGTCTTTGTAATCTGTTTATACTCATCTTTCAACTTAAAAAAGTTGCAGGATTTAGCACCATATATTCTTAATATTGGTTGCCGGGTTTCACAGGGCCAGTCCCTCCACCGCTCTTGATAAGAGTTTTTTCAGTTGTTATGTTACTAATGATATACGAATATGAAATAATTGTCAATATATTTTTCGACATTTTATTTTACTTTTCAGACATCCACATTTATTGAATTCACCAATTAATTGCAATTTCTAGCTTTTAGATAAAATTTAAATATATATTTTGTTATATAATTTCTCTTGCACTATTTTCTAAATTATCTTTTACTTGTCTAATTTCACCAATTTGCATATCGTTGACTTTATCTGGTTTTGCTTTTTTAACTAATTTTTTCAAACTTCTTAAATTCCCTTTTATTTCAGATTTTTTACTTCTATCTAGACCTGATTTTAAATTTTCAAGACCTTGCTCAACTTTATATACAAGTGATTCAGCATCGTTTATTATGTCGATATACTCTTTCTTTCTATTATCTTCAAATGCATAAGACTGAGCATCTCTTATAGCTTTTTGTATATCTTCATCTGATAAATTTGAGCTCGCTGTTATTGTTATACTTTGACTATTTCCTGTTTTAAGATCTTTGGCTGATACATTTAATATTCCATTTGCATCTATTTCAAATGTCACTTCAATTTGAGGAACACCTCTCATCGCTCTTTTTATTCCTTTTAGTTTAAATTCACCGATCATTTTATTGTCTTTTGCGAATCTTCTCTCACCTTGTAACACTTTTATATCTACAGATGTTTGGAAATTTGCCGCTGTAGTAAATATTTGGCTGTACTTTGTCGGTATAGTAGAGTTTCTTTCAATAAGTCTTGTCGATACTCCACCCATAGTCTCTATAGAAAGAGATAAAGGCGTTACATCTAATAGTAAAACTTCATTTAACCCAGATTCTCCAGCTAATTTCGCACCTTGTATAGCTGCACCTAATGCAACACATTCATCTGGATTTAAGTTCTTACTTGGTTCTTTTCCTGTTATTTGCTTTACTTTTTCTTGAACAGCTTTAATTCTTGTTGAACCTCCAACTAATAGAACTTTACTAATTTCATCAGTAGATATACCAGCATCATTTAGTGCATTTTTTACAGGTATAACTGTTTTTTCGACTAAATCGTAAGTTAACTCGTCAAACTTAGCTCTAGTAAGGTTTATATCCATATGTTTTGGCCCGTCTTTTCCAACAGCTATAAACGGCAGATTTATATTAGTTGTCATTGCTGTTGAAAGCTCTTTTTTAGCTTTTTCAGCTTCTTCCCTAACTCTTTGAAGTGCAACTATATCTTTTGATAAATCAATTCCCTCTGTCTTTTTAAATTCTGATATTAGATAATCAGATACTTGTTTGTCGAAATCATCTCCACCAAGATGGTTATCGCCACAAGTTGCAAGAACCTCAATAACACCATCTCCAATTTCAATTATAGATACATCAAAAGTTCCACCACCTAAGTCATATACCATTATCTTTTGTGCATATTCATTATCTAATCCATAAGAAAGCGCAGCAGAAGTCGGCTCGTTTATTATACGTTTTACCTCAAGTCCTGCTATTTTGCCAGCATCACTAGTCGCCTTTCTTTGTGAATCATTAAAATATGCAGGTACAGTTATTACAGCCTCTGTAACTCTCTCGCCTAAATAACTTTCCGCATCCTTTTTTAATTTCATCAAAATCATTGCAGAAATCTCTTCTGGAGTATATCTTTTGCCATCTATATCGACGGTATAATTAGTCCCCATATGGCGTTTTATAGATGAAATTGTTCTATCTGTATTTGTTACACTTTGTCTCTTTGCTGGATCTCCGATTAATCTCTCGCCGTTTTTTGAAAAGGCAACTACTGACGGTGTAGTTCTAAAACCTTCTGTATTAGCTATAATCGTTGGAGAACCGCCTTCCATAACTGCTACACATGAATTTGTTGTTCCTAAATCAATACCAATTATTTTGCTCACCTTACTGCCTCCTATCTACTATCAACAACATATCATGGTACCATTGCAGCAAACATTACATGCAATGTTTAACATACAAAGCTTACAACAATAATCATCTAATCCCCCTGTTGAATATCCATAAGTTTTTTGTTGTTGATTATACCAATTTCCTCTACCTTC
>CAMEPL010000035.1 GCA_945931665.1 uncultured Clostridium sp.
GAAGATATATTTTGAGTATTATAGACAAGTGAATTAAGCAGACTCGGCTTTAATTTATCTGATGCTCTTATAAGTACATCATCAAAAAAATTATGGACATGACCAGAAGTAGGATACCATCTAGTTCTGATTTCTGTATGTGTTTCTCCATTATCATCTTTGTATGTAACTTCGTAATTTTCTCCACCCATAGCTTTATAATACGCATTTACATCTGCATCAAATGTCCAAAATGGAATATATATTCCCTGAACTTTATCTGCTTGATATAAACTCTTTAATGTGTTCGGAGCTAGCCACCTACTCTTTATCCATTTGTGATATATCTCCCCTGTCTGTACTTTGTCAATCCTAAATGGAACCACTCCATCGGGAACTAGTGCATCCATTTGTTTTTTTGCCAAAACATAATTTGCACCACAATAAGGACATGTTGTCGCAGTGCTTGTTGCATCAACTTCTACAAGTGCGCCACATCCTTCACACTCCATACTAGTAGAATGTTTTTCCTCTACTTTTATTGAATTAATCGCATGTCGAGTTAACTTATGCTCTACAACTTTACTGTCATCGTGTTCTATTTCAATTTCATTGCCACAACTTGGGCATTTTAAACTTTGTGAAGCTGCATCAAATTGCATCACTGACCCACAATTTTGACAATAATATGTTTTTGCAGTATCCATCATATTCCCTTTCCAGTATAGTTAATTAAATTTTTATTATTTATAATGTATTTCTAATTATATATACAAACTTATTTGTCTAACCCTAGTTTAGCCTTTAACTTAGCGATTTCGTCATCTAATTCTGAAGATGAACTATTTCCTGGTTCATCATATTTTGCCATCAAGTCGTCTATATTTTCACCTTGATTAGATGAATTTAGCTCTGCCATTGCATTTGCAGTATCTAATCTTTTATTTATCTTAGCTTCCATCTCATCGAATTTAGACATATTACCCATAGCCCCATTTACACTTGAACCTATTTTGTTTAATTTTTCTTGTGTTTGTGCTATTGCCATCTTCGCTTTTAATTCGTTTCTTCTAGCATTTAGCTCTCCTATATCTTTTACTAGTTTATCGTGCATAGATCTCATTTTAGTCGAATTTTCTTTAGCTATATCGTAAGTTTGTTGGATTGAAACAAGCTTTTTACTTAATTCTTCTTTTTTCTCTAAAAATATTCTCGCATCAGCTTCATTTCCTGCTAATAATGCTTTTTCTGCGTAGTTTTGCATTTTATTTATAGAGTCTGTACATTCATTTAGTTCTCTTTTTGACCTAGTTTCTTCAGCCATAACTGCAGCTGTTTCTGCCTTTACCTTACCTAAATCACTTTCTAAATTTCTAAGATATTGATCTATCATCTTCTGTGGGTCTTCAACTTTATCTAATAATGCATTAATATTTGAAGACATTATATCTTTAAATCTATTTAAAATTCCAGCCATCTTAGACCTCCTCAAATTAAATTTATTTACTATTTATTCTAAGTATATCATAGTATTTTTATTATATGCATCAATCGCCTTTTAGTTTATAATTCTATCTCTATTTTTGGACTTAATCTTACAATACCTCCGATAGTTATCTTTTTTATAATACCATTCTCTTTATTTATCTCAGATTCTATTATTCCACCTGGTTGATTTATATGGTATTTTCGACTTCCATTTTCTAAATCTTGTCCTAAATAAGTCACTGTGGCCAATGTCCCACTTCCACAACTACTCTCAAAAAAAGTTGTATCCGTGTCTTTCACATATACAACAGGTGTAATATAGTTTTTCTGTCTATCTAAAAACATAACCCCAAAGGCTTCTACATCATAATTTTCATATACAGCTTTTTTAAATTTTATAAAATTTTCTTGTGTTGCATCTATGCCTTGGGCAATTATATGGCTTATGCCATCAATTATCACAATAGGAAATATTCCTAAATCGTCTACATTTATTGTTTCAATTCCTATTGGTATCGGCATATCTATCTCAGAAGTCTCTTTATCTAAATCGACATTTACATTTAATATTTTATCTCCACTTATCTCTACAAGAATATTTCCCCTTTTTATTTTATTCTTACGAGCAAACAACATACCTAAACTTCTAGATGCATTCCCACAAAACTCTCCCCCCATCATCTCAAGCCTTATGTCACCACCTATTTTAGGTTGTTTTACAAAACCAACTTGCTCTGCTTTATAATTAGTCTTTTCTAGTATCTCTTTAGCAACCTTTTTATAGCATTTTTTATCTATATTATCTAAAACAAAAACTGTTATATTCTTTGCTGGATTAGCTACTACTATATTGTATTTATTTTTTCCATACATAATATATACCCCTTTATATTAATTATATTGTTGAATTGAGTTGACCAAAACTTATATTTATTATATCAAATGTATAAACTAAATAAACCACCCTCTTTTAGGGTGGTTTATTTAGTTTAAGTGATTTATTTTGATTTATTTTAAAGCTGCAAAGAAATCTTCATACCAATCTCCCCAGTCTTCAATCGGGTATACAGCTCCTCCATTACAACTTTTTAGTAGATTTGATGCATATTCTTCTCCTATTTGGAATAATTCTCCCACAGTCATCTCATATCCAGCTTCTGTCGCAACTTCACAAAATGCTTGCATTGGGTCTTTTGCAGATTTTGTATCTATTAGTTTTTGTTTTAAGTTTGGGTCATGTCTAGCTTCTTTTAATATCTGAACTAATTTTTCATTCATATATATCACCCCTTAAATTTATTTTAAATATCTAATTTTAAATCATAACAATAAAATACATCTGGTTTCTCCATAAATTCCATTTGTCCTGCAAATCTAAATCCGCATTTTTTAAATAAATTATACATTTTCATATTCATTGAATTAGTATCAGTTTTTAAATACATTATTCCATTATCCATAGCAAGATTTTGAGCATATCTTATTAAATTTTTGCCCTTTCCTCTTCCTCTATAATTTGGATTTACACCCATTCTATGAATAACAAGTGCATCTTCATTACTTATCCAGTCAATGTTCTTATATTCATCAGGCTGAACATCATTTATACATATAAACCCTATCAAATCGCCTTCAAATTCATCTACATATAGACATCCTTCATTTATATCATTTATAAAATCCTCTGCCTTTGGATAATTTTCATCCCACTGAGTATTATTACTATCTTTCATTTCAACTATAACTTGTTTAACTATATTCATTATATTATCTACATCATTTAGATTTGCCTTCCTTATCACGAATATTCCCCCCATTTTCATTTAATAAATTTATAATATATAAAAATAATAACATTTTTTTGATAATGTTTTTATCATATTAGTTTTTTTTATTTATAATTATTATTTTTTATATTAAAAAAATTACCACCACAATATTATGTGATGGTAATTTAAAACTTATTATAGAAGTGGTGCAAATACTCTAAGTACAGCTCTAAATAAAGTATCTATTTTTCCACTTGCAAATACATTAGTGTTTTCTATTTTTCTACTCTTTGCGATTGTTTCTAATGCATCTTCTTTTATATCTTGAATACATTTTGATTTATATAAAAATACACCACATTCAAAGTGAAGATATAAACTTCTATAGTCGAAGTTTATAGTACCGACAGTTGCCACTTCGTCGTCTGATACTACCACTTTTGCATGTAAAAATCCTGGTGTATATTCATAAATTTCTACTCCATTTTCAATTAATTGATGATAATAAGATCTCGTAAGTTTGAATACTGTTTTCTTATCAGGTATTCCAGGTGTTACTATCTTAACATCAATTCCTCTTTTAGATGCTAGACAAAGTGCCGTCATCATTTCATTATCGATTATAAGATATGGAGTAAATATATATACATATTTTTTGGCATTATTTATAAGATTTAAGTAGACATTTTCTCCGACTACTTCTTCATCTAGTGGGGAATCCCCATATGGTTGAATATAACCATCGTGTTTTACTAATTCATTTAAATGCACATGTGGTCTAAATTTATCATAATCATCATCAGTATGTCTAAATGAATTCCACATATATAAAAACATTGTAGTTAAATTCCAAACACCTTCGCCTTTTAGCATTATTCCAGTATCTTTCCAGTATCCAAATCTTTCTTTTTTATTTATATATTCATCTGCTAGATTTATTCCTCCAGTAAATCCTGTATGGCCATCTATAACCATTATTTTTCTGTGGTCTCTATTATTCATAGCTAGTGAAATAAATGGAATAAATGGATTGAATGCCATACATTTAATTCCTCTAGATTCTAATATTCTATCGTATTTATAAGGTAGATTTGATACACACCCCATATCGTCGTAAATCAATCTTACATCTAGACCTTCTTTTGCCTTTTGCTCAAGAATATCTAATATTGTATCCCACATCTCACCTTCGTCAATTATAAAGTATTCCATAAAAATATAGTGCTTTGCAGCTTTTAATTCTTTTATTATATCTTTGAAGTTTTCTTCTCCACTTTTATAATAAACTGCACTCGTATTTTCATATATAGGGAATCCTACATGCTTTGATAAATATTTTACCTGACCAGCTACTCTTAAATCTTGCTGTTCAATTTCCTTTATTACATTTTCATCTTGTACTCTAATACAACTTTTTCTATCGTGTTCTTTTTCTAGTTTTCGTCTCATATTTCTTGTAGGTTTTTTATTACCTAAAAATAGATAAAGTAATCCACCGAATATAGGAAATAATAAAATTGGAATAATCCAAGCTATTTTGTATGCTGGATTATCTTCTTTATTTACGATAAAAAGAACCACTAATATACTCAGTATCATGCATATAACGCTCCATACATGCGAATAGTGGCTAAATTTATTTAGCATAAGCAACATATATACAACTTGTACTAAAATCATAAGACCAAATACAAAAAGCCTATTGAATATTAGTTTTAAATACTTCATTCTGTTCCCCCTTTCAATAAGTTCTTTAACTAAAACTTATCTAATTTCAATTAGTTTTTACGCTATATTGATTCATTATAACACTTAAATTATTACAAATTTATAATATATTAATTAATAACCTATTATATCTATATAAGTTCATCATTTTTTAATAAATTGTATAAAGTTGGATTAAAATTAAATTCACTCATTAATTTATTCACTTCATCTAGCGATTTTTGTATTTTTTGCTTTGAAACATTACCTTTACTCGCTCTTATTAAAATATTTTTCGGTGAATGAGATATATCTATAAATTCTAAAAGCTGAGTTTTATATCCTACAGCTTCAAGTAAATTTCCTCTTACTGCATCTGTCATCAATGCTGCTACTCTCTCTTGTACTATTCCATATCTAGTAAGTATATTTAAGCTTTCAGGTTTCATTTGATGATTTAACTCATGTTGGCAACATGGAACTGAGAATATCATTTTTGCATTCCATTTTATCGCATTGTAAAGAGCATAATCAGTTGCTGTATCACATGCGTGTAAAGTTATAACCATATCTACTTTATTGTTGTATTTATATCCATTTATATCTCCTAATTCAAAATGTAAGTTGTCGTATTTATAACGCTTAGCTACTTCGTTACATTTTTTAATTACATCCTCTTTTAAATCAAGTCCTATCATTTTTACATTTATCTTTTTAATTTCAACAAAATAGTAATAAAGTATAAATGTTAAATAAGATTTACCACATCCGAAATCCAATATAGTAAGCTCTTTATAATCATTTTTCTTTATTTCATCGTCTATTATCTCTACAAATCTATTTATTTGTTTATATTTATCATATTTAGATTTTACTACTTTTCCTTCTTTAGTAAATACACCTAAATCTATTAGAGGTTCTATTATCATACCTTCTTCTAATATATAATTTTTCTTTTTATTGTGATCTTTATTTATTAAATTAGAATTGTTAGAACTTTTTTTACCTAAAAATACTTTACCCTTTTTAGATATCTTTAAATCAAAAGTATTATTTTCACTCCAAGCAGCTAACTGTTTATAGCTATTTTCCATATAATCTAAAAGATAATCACTTAAGTCTTCTATTTCTATATTCTCATGAAAAACTTGTTTGTCTGTATATTTTTCAACTTGGTAGTACTCTTTGTTTTTGCTTTCTTTCAAGTTTATATTTATCTTATTATACTTTTCTTCTTTATTCTTTTTATTGCTTATAACTATTTTAAAAACTTTTCCTTCTACAATTTTATCAATAGACTTTATTAAATCCTCCATTGTTTCCTCCTATTTTACATAAATTATATGTATTTATTTTTAATTTTTTATATTAAGTTACTAAATTATTATTATATCATTTACTTAAAATAATACAATTTATAATTTTTTATTAACTATATACGTCACATTTTTTTATTATTTTTAGATAAATTTATTGCTCAAATTTAATGTAAATTTGTTGATTTTTTCCATTTTTTACATTAAACTAAAGTTAGGTTACTTATTTTTAGATAAAACATTTTTATAACACAAAGAAAATCACATTTATTTCAAAATTATGCATATCTATGATTTGTATTAATGTGTTTTTAAAAAAATTTGCAGTTTTTAAAAATCTTTAAAATAAAAATTTTTTTATAATTTAAATTGGGGGGATTTCGAATATGAAGAAAAAATTAGTTGTTACAGACAAAACAAAATGTCAAGCATGCCTTACTTGTGAATTAGAATGCTCTATGTCATTCTACAAAAAAGTAGGTTTCCCATGTATAGACATAACTAGTAAAAAAGGGGATGTAACTGTACAAGCATGTAATCAATGTGGTGTATGTGCTAAAAAATGTCCAGAAGAAGCTATTTCTCAAAATGCTAAAGGTGTTTATGTAATTGACAAGAAAAAATGTACAGGTTGCTTAACTTGCGTTGATGCCTGTCCAAGAGGAATAATAGTTAAAGATGAAAACAAAGAAACTCCTAGTAAATGTATTGCATGTGGAAAATGTGCAAAAGCATGTCCAATGGGTATATTAGAAGTTGTTGAATCTGAATAATCATAAGTTTAACAATTTTAAACAATATTAAAGACGTAACATTATGTTATGTCTTTTTTTATTGAAAATTAATAATATTTTTTATATAACATTATCAATTTAATACATTTCTATTTTAAATACTTATTATTATCAACAATTATTTATATCAATTTAATTTTATATATTAACTATTTTTTACATAAAAAAAAATTAATATTGAGACATATAAGAAAATTTTAGCTACTATATTTATAGGTATATTATTTTTTCAGGCTAATTTATCATTTCAAAACTAATTTCATTTCAAAAAGTATATAAGTTTTTTACAGCATATGTTTCTATTTTATTATTAATTTAAAATAGTTTATCTTTTTACTCTTCTTATATATTTTTAAATTTAGGTATATTATAAGGTATTAATTTTTTTTAGTTTAAAATGATAAGTTTCCTTACTTTATTTTTTCTAATTTAGCAAAATTATATTTAGGAGGGGTTTTTATGGAAAGTATAGTATATAAAGTCAACGACATTGTCTGGAGTAATTGGTTAGTTTATTTATGTTTACTATCAGGTGTTTATTTTTCTCTAAGAACAAAGTTCTCTCAAGTTAGAAACATAAAAGTTATGGTAAAATTACTTCTTAGTGGCGAGAAATCTGAAGAAGGTATATCTTCTTTCCAAGGTTTCTGTACAGCATTAGCAGGTCGTATAGGTACTGGTAATATCGCTGGTGTTGCAACAGCAATAGCTTGGGGTGGTCCAGGGGCACTATTCTGGATGTGGGCAATCGCATTCTTAGGTGCAGGTTCAGCATTTGCAGAATCTACTCTAGGACAACTTTATAAAGAACAACACGAAGGCCAATACCGTGGTGGTCCTGCATATTATATAGAAAAAGGATTTGGTGGAACAGCATTTGCTAAAGCATATGGACTAATATTTGCAATCGTTACAGTAATAGCAATAGGTATATTATTACCAGGTGTTCAATCTAACTCTATAGCTGATGCCGTACAAAATTCATTCAATTTAAGTAAAACTGTCACTGCAGTTATACTAGTAGTTTTAACAGGTGTAGTTGTTCTTGGTGGTATAAAAAGAATCGGTTCTGCCGCTGAATTTATAGTACCATTTATGGGTGGTATATATATTTTGATGGCCTTGATAATTATAATAGTTAACGTAGGTCAATTACCTACTGTTTTAGCTCAAATATTTAAAGGCGCATTTGGTATGGATGCTACATTTGGTGGTATACTAGGTTCTACTGTAGCTTGGGGTGTTAAACGTGGTGTTTATTCAAATGAAGCTGGTCAAGGTACTGGTCCACAAGCATCTTCAGCAGCTGAAGTTAACCATCCTGCAGTACAAGGATTTGTACAAGCTTTCTCAGTATATGTAGATACATTATTTGTTTGTTCTGCAACTGGATTTATGATCCTTATGACAGACTGCTATACAACTTTTAATGAAACTACAAAACAAGTTGTATATAATGCAGGTACATCATTTACAACAGAACAAATAGGTCCTCAATATACTATAGCTGGTGTAAATACTTTGATTCCTGGATTTGGTGGCGCATTCGTAACTATAGCTTTATTCTTCTTCGTATTCACTACATTAATGGCTTATTACTATATTGCAGAAGTTAATTTAACTTATATAATTAAGAAACTTACTGGTGGTAAGAGTTCTAAAATAGCTAAATACATATTAGTATTTGTTTTCTTAGTAATGATCGCATTTGGTGCTGTTAAATCAGCTGATTTAGCTTGGACAATGGGTGATATCGGTGTTGGTATGATGGCTTGGTTGAATATCATAGCTATATTAATACTTTCTAATACAGTTATGAAATGCTTTAACGACTACGAACGTCAACTTAAAGCAGGAATTCCTACTACAGAAATAACATTCGATCCTATAAGCTTAGGAATAAAAGGTGCTACTTTCTGGGAAGAAAAATGTTCTAATACTAATAAATAATACCTTAATTATAAATACCTAAATGAATATTGCTAGTATGATTTATCATACTAGCTCTTTTTAGTGTATATAAATTTATAAAAATTTGAATAAGTTGCCTCCACTTGTAGAAAATAATAAATATACTTAACTTTTTTACACAAAATTTGATTAAACTGGAGGTCTTTATGTACATAAATTTTCAAGAAATAAACCCTACACTACTAGATTCATTTACTAAGAAATTCAATTTAGACTCAAATAAAATCACTATCTTATATAAGATAACAAATATAAAAGAAAATAAATTTGATGAATTTGAAAAATCGATTTTCCCATATTTATTTATAGATAATACTTACTATATAGGATATGAGGATTCAATTTATAAAATAAAAAGTAAACTCGAATCATCGACTAAAATATCTACAGAAGATATGATTTCATCTATAAAAATGAAAATAACGAAAAATGATATTTTTAAAATGTACAATAATTTAAATTCCTTATTTACAATTTTTAAAGATGATTATCCACAAAGCCAAGTAAAAATTATGACTCTTTGTGATACACCAAAACAAAAAACATTAAAATATGCATATATTCAAGGTTCTCTTCTAGCATAAAATAAAAGGTGTTATTAAAACACCTTTTTATTTTGCTTATATTCTTATTTTTCTTCTCTTATTTTAGCTTTTTTATTTTTAACTATAATTTCGCTATTATATTTTAAAAATTGTGCTCCCTTTTTATTTAAAATATCTACTGTTGAGTAGTTATCGTATATTTTTATAACACCTAAATCCTCATTTTCTATATTATCAATATTATTTAAGGCACCAACTATATCTCCAATTCTTATTTTTTTCTTTTTGCCTATATTTATATGAATTTTTGTAATCTCCTGACTAAACTTATCCTCTTCAGAGTTGGCTGATATACTTGAATTATTTTTTAATTCTTTTACTTTAAGCATATAATCATTTTTGTCATTTTCATTATATTCTATATCTATTAAGTCAATTTCTTGCTCTGTATAATTTTTAATCTCCTCAAAGTTTTTATATTCATGTTTTGATACTAAACTCACTGCTCTACCGCTTTTCCCCGCTCTTCCAGTTCTTCCAATTCTATGAACATAAATTTCTTTGTCCACTGGAATATCATAATTTACAACTAGCGATACATCATCTATGTGAATTCCCCTCGATATAATATCGCTGCTTATTAATATATTAAATTTACGTTGTTTAAAAGCATCTATTATGTAAAATCTTTTCTCTTGTGATATATCTCCGTTAATATGCTCTACTAAAAATCCAGCTTCTTTCATATTTTCATATAGATTTTGAGATTGTTTTTTGGTATTTGTAAATACTATTGTTGTTTCTGGTTTAAGTTTATATAATAATGATTCTAAAGCACTGTATTTTGAGTTGTTTTCATCTTTTACTTCAATATATTGTTGGAGTATTTCGCTTTTTAGTATATCTTCAGATTCTTGTATTTCAATATACTTATAGTTTTTCATATACTCATCGCATATATGTTTTAAAGAATCTTCAACTGTTGCAGAGAAAAATGCTTTACATACATTCTTGTCTACATTTTTCATTATTGTATCGATATCTGTTTTAAAGCCTTTCGTAAACATTTTATCAACTTCATCTATTACAAAATACTCTAAACTATTTAAATCAACACTACCTTTAGTTATATGGTCTATCATTCTCCCCGGTGTTGCAACTACAACATTAACACCTTGTTTTAATTCTAATACTTGATTATTAAATGAATCTTTGCCTAAAATTGCACTACATTTTATCTTTTTTATTCTCCCTATATTTTCTATTTCTCCTTTTACTTGCAATGCTAATTCTCTTGTTGGAACAATTACTAAAGCTCTTAAATTTTTATCTAATGATTTTATTTGGTTGCATATAGGTATTGCAAATGAGGCACTTTTCCCTGTACCTGTTTTAGATTTAACTAAAATATTATTTTTATCTATTAAATTAGGGATTACTTTATCCTGAACATCTGTAGGTGTATTATAATCTAAAATATTTAATGATTTTAAAATCTCTTTGTCTAGATTAAACTTATCAAAATCTTTCATTTTATTCTCCTTAAATATATTATTTTCATCTACATATTATATCAAAATATAATCTAATTAAACTTATTATTATTTAGCTCAATTGATTTTATATATATTTTTAAATTATAATTTATTTAATATATATTTTTTACATAAAGCTATATCTAAATTGGGGGGATTTATTATGGATAAGATCGTAGCTGCTTTAGCCAAATCGAGGCCTTTTCATAATTTAAGTGAAGAAACTTTAAGAGAAATAATACCCTTGTTAAAAGGTAGTGTTAAATTTTTCGAAAAAGGTGCTTTATTAATAGATGAGGGTGAATATATAGATTATATTGGGATAATATTGAGTGGAAAACTAGCTGTATCAAATTTCTACTCTACTGGTGATGAAAGTTTAGTAAACAAGCTTGAGCCATCCTATTCTTTCGGACTTGAAATTACTTGTACACATGAAAAAATCAGTCCATTTTCAATATATGCATTAACTAATTCTGAAGTATTTATATTTAACCAAGAGGTAATTTTTCAAAAGGGATTTATTCCAGAAGAATATAGATTTATAATACTGCAAGATGTGCTTAAGTTTATTGCTAATGAAAATATGAGAAAATATCATAAAATAAAAATCATCTCTCATTATAAGCTAAGACAAAAAGTTATTGCTTATTTATTAGTAGAAAAGCAAAAACACAATAGCAATACATTCACAATACCTTATAATCGAGAAGAACTCTCTAAGTTTCTGTGCGTTAATAGAAGTGCCCTTTCACATGAGCTAAGTAATATGCAAAAAGAGGGGCTTATAAAATATAATAAAAATAAGTTTGAAATAATTTCTCTGAATCTATAGCTAATTATATTAGTTAATATCAGTTTTGATTTATTTATATAGAGTTGGTACAACAACATACTTATGCTTATTATTAATATATAATTATATATAAGTCATACTGTTGAATTGATTTAACTTATACTTAGTTTATATATATAAACTAGTGTTAAATACAAGTACCATATCCTTTATAGTAAAGTTTCAAAGCCCCTAAGTTTTAAATAACTTAGGGGTTTTCCTTTAGAGTTAAAATTTTATGAACAAGTTACAATTTGTTCTGTTATATCTGAATAAATTTGAAGACCCTTTGTATCGTATACTTTTATAACATCTTCATTTATATTTGCATCTTTAACTATTTGTTTTACGATATTTTCTTTTTTTCTTAGTTTATCCTCATTAAATACTACATCACTCTTATTGTCAAATAAGGCAACATAGAATATTCCTGTTTCAACTAAGTCTTGGAAGAAGTGACTTCCATAAGATAACTCTGGCATCAAGTCCTTATTACTGTATGCTATTTCACACATTACTGACATATTACATAGTTCAGTGAATTTGACAGGAACTCCTAATTCTGGGTTGCTACTTCCCCATCTACCTGGTCCCATAAGCATTGCATTTTTGCCTTTTAGTTCTTTATTTATTATCCCAACTTGTCTAGCAATATTGTATTTTTCTACTTCTGGCAATTTCACATAATCATCAGATGATATAAATACAACATAGTCTATTGCTAATCTTACATTACCACCCATAAAGTTTCCTTTTGATGAGAATAAGCAAGAGCTCTTATCTTCTAGTTTAGGTACTTCAACTGTTTTTCCAAGTCCCCTAGTTTGAAGTGGTCTACATTGAACAATATTAATATGGAAATTTCCCTGTCTATCAAAATTAGCTGTATATTCAATATCGACTGGATAATTGTATTTTGATGATACAACTTTTAATATTTTCTTCATAGCTTCTGGGAACTTTGTACTTCTAAGCAATCTTTCAAAATTCAATATAAATGGTATATTAGATGTATCTACTCCTACTCTCTTAAGTCTTTCTTCTGTTTCTTTATCCTTTGAGCCGAATAAATTGCTTTGTGTTTTTAAGTTACTTTTAACTGCCTCATTTATCTTTATTGTCTCTAATTTATTTTTATTTAAATTTAATACATCTACATAGTGTTGTGAGAATTTTTGTGGGTCCTTCATCGTCATAGCTGGAAGTCTTGTCGGGTCATCTAGTGCAACTATTCTAACATAGTCGTTGTTTACTCTGTCTACAGCCCTAGTTCCAAGACCAAATACTAATCTAAGCATTCCTGCATCCATATCGATTTTCTTATTCCAAACATATAGATTTGATGAGTTTGCAACACCTGCTACATGTGGGAAGAAGTACTCTCCATAATAATCTCCAGAAACCCTCTGAACAAGTATTGCCATTTGTTCATCACGCTTATCTAGACCTCTATTTTTTCTATAATTAAGTGCATCTTCATTCATAGTGCTAGCATATACAGTTCTTATTGCATCTTCAAATGCTTCTAATCTTTCTTTTGGATTACCTTGATTTATACAAAATACACTGTCGTATTTTCCTGCAAATGCATTTCCGAAGTTGTCCTCTAAAAGTGAACTTGATCTTACTATTATAGGACATTGTCCGTAATATTCTAATAGATGCATAAATTGTTCTTCTATCATTTCTGAGAATTTACCGTTTTTCATGCCATCTTGCAATTCTTTAGCATATTTAAAGTAACCTTCATCTGTTTTTTGTTTCATTCTTAAATCCCACAATCCATTTTCAACTATATAAGAATAAAAGACATCTGTCCCAATATAAAATGAATCATGGGGTTCTAATATATCTTTAAAATATTCTTTTGTTTCTTCTGATTTTGATATAATAGCAGTCGCCATCAACATCCCAATACTCTTACCACCGATAAATCCTGTTCCTATTTCACGCGATGCAATTTGAACCATATCTTCAAGGGTGAAGTATTTATTGCACATTTCATTTATCTTGCTGTCTTTTCCAACTAATATATCTATTAAATTTTGTTTCATTCTATCTTGAGTTAATTTATCTTGTGTTAGAGCTGCCTTTGCTTTATTAAAGTTTATTCTCCAATACCCCAATCTCTTGTTTCTCCAGTCGAAATGAGAAAATAGTTTTGACGCTTCCCCGCTTGATGTTATTGTCGTAACTTTATCTCCCTCAACTTTATGTGGGAAGAATAAAATTGGAGTATATCTATCTTCAACTTTTAAAGGATGTATATAAAAACTTCCGTCTACATTGTATATATCCATCAAAACCTGAGTTGTCTCCCTTATTTTAGCTATTGTATCATAAGTATAAGAATTTCTTTTTATTGAAAAATATGCGACTACACCTGACTTATATAGGTAAGGACATGTAACTTTAAAAAAGTTAACTGTCATTAAATCAGAATACCATCCTCTTTGGATATATGTAAGACTATCAAATACATATACTGCATTTTCACTTTGAGTTTTTATTATATTATGAACTGACATAGTGAATTCTTCGAATCCTTTTTCTAAATCGAGTTCAAATAAATTTATTGAGTCTAAGTCGTCTATTATTGGATCCATCTTACCAAATTTAATATAGTTTACTATTTTTCCATATTCTAGTGCTTTTTTTACAAAGGCATTTACAACATATTTATAATTATTTATATCCTCAACTTGCCATACTACATTATCCCCAGGATATAAACCTCCCATAATATTATCAAAGCCTTTTATACCTGTACTAATTTTATCCACAAAAACCCCTCCTTTGCAGAAAACTTCTTAATTTTAATTGTACCATATGACATATTTTTATCATCAATATAAATAAGTATTTATATATTAATCTTATTTTTTAACTTTTATATAATATTTCATTTTATCTCGCCATAATTTTTTTATCAATTAAAGCCAATGTTTTTAAAATTAAAAATACCGCAAAACTAAATCTAGTATTTGCGGTAAATTCTTACTAAACTATATTAAAATATTGTATAGCATATTTTATTTATTTGCTTATTAAATTTTTTGGTCTGTCCCCTAAAATTACATCATCTATGTCTCTTACTATTGATTCTCTCTCTTCCTTTTTTAAAGAATCATTTTCATAAATTTTTTTGCGTAAATCTCTAAGCATATCATTTTTATACTTTAGCTTTTTATTGTATTTAGTTTCTATTTCACTAAAACTTTGATTTAATTTATTTATAAGAGATGCCATCTCATCTGAAGTCCCTGCTATCCTATTTAACAACATTAAATTCTGTGCTAAAACCTCTGGAATATCATAATCATGGCTATATCTAAGTTGGTGATCTATTTCTCCATATCCTTCTTCAAAAATAGTTCTCACCTGTATCTCTATTATAGATGAATCGTATTTTGTACCGTATTTAATCAAATAATGTACTGACCTATATCCCGATATTCTAGACCTTACAGGTATAGACTTTTCTTCAAAAGGCGCTACATTATCACCTTCTCTTATATTTGCTACTATTTCAATTACTTCCCACTTTTCAGTTATAAATTGGTGTATTTCTTCCCAGTCTTCCTTAAAAAGATGTATAACACGTATTCCCATTATATCGGTAATCTCATCTTTATAATTTTGAATATTAAAATTATAATTCTCCCCGTATTTCTCTCTTCTGTCAGGAGTCTTTCTGACTAATTTTTGTAATAACCTCTTAGGATCTTTGACTCTTGTTTTTACAGAATGTACTTTTGGATGTTGTCTTAATACATTTGCAACATACATTAATCTAGCATCACAAATATCAATAGATTTTTTATAGTCCTGTAATATATTATATAAATCTATCCAATTTATATTTAAATCTATTAAATCCTGTGCCGCTAATCCATACATATCTAAAAAATAATTTCTGTCCATATGCCATACTTACCTCCTTAACTTATTTTGTCACTTTACACTTTTTGTCAAGTAAATATAATTTAATACTGCCTCTTACTCTTTTCTCTATATTTAGAAGGTATTATACCAGTCGATGCCTTAAATTGAGATGTAAATGAACTGGCTTTTTTAAATCCAATCTTTTGTGCTATATCACTTAAAGAGTAATCTGTTGTCTCTAGAAGTACTTTAGCCTTTGATATTCTTATCTTTATTAAGTAAGAATGTGGTGTTTCTCCTAGTGCCTTTTTAAAAGCTGAGCCAAAATAATTTTTTGATAATCCAGCTAACTCTGCCATCTCTTCTATTTTTATTTCCCTATTGTAATTATGATTTATAAAATCTGCAACTAAGTATATTCCCTTTTGATAGCTTTGTTTTTCTTTAAAAATGTCAATCTCGTTATTTGTGTTTCCTGTAATTATTCCTCTACATAAAAGATTGCCTATCATATCTAACTTGATTGAATCTTTTTTATCGTATTTTTTAAATTCTTGTTTGAATATATGCAGATAAAATTTTAATTCCCTCGATAAGTATATAGGATGATTAAATATATTATCATTGCACTTTAATTCATTCATTATATTTTGTAGATAATCTCTTTTAACAAGAATATCTGTATATTCTACATTAGAAAGTCCATACTTTATTCCATGTTTTTGTTCACTTTTGATTGTGTATATATATCCTATTTCTCCAAAGAATATACTATCTTCATTTACTAAAAAAGGTATTGGACTATTTGGAATAAAAAATTCATACTCATTATGACTATGTACTCTTGATTTTGTTAGAGATTCCTCTAAATTCATAGACTCCGCTATAAATATATTTTTGTTATAATAGATATCACAGTTTTCATATAATTCCTTAGCCTTTTGCTCATATGAATTGACTATATCAATCATAATAATTCCCCCATTCTCATAATAACTGATGCATTATAAGAAAATATCTATTACAAATAAGCTTCATCTTTTATTTTCTTCAAATGCATTTATGAAAATTATATTTTTTAAATATAATTTTCTATGCATTATAAAACCATACTTTTATTCCCTACACTTCTCTTCAAACCAGTCCCAAGTCATATCGTATCGTCCTTGAAGTAGCCATTCGGGGCATTGTTTGCCATTATAGTCTTGATGCTTCTTTAAACCTAATCCGTCTTGATAATTTTTCAAAATCTTGTACAGTTCTATAGCATTTAAATAAGCTTGTCTTTGTTTATACCTATTATTATACATACATATTTCAATAGAGATCCCAGTTAAATTACCGTATTGTGTTCCTTGTGCATATGCCTGCCAATTTAAAGGAACATTTTGTATTATTTTATCGTATCCTACAGTTATTGTCCATGATGCTTTTCTGTATTTTGAATAACTTGTCCCTGCATATGGGTCATTATTAGCATTTTTCAAAGACTCATGCATCCTCTCTGCATCAACGTCTATACATCCTGTTTGATGTATTACTACATCGGTTGGATTTATAATTTGTCCAGATATACAAGAACCTGTATCTAATAGGGTATCTGATATAACCTCTGCTGTTCCTATTCTCTTTCCATGTATTAATACATTATCACTTATGTACGCCTTTGTAGAAGAACCATAACTAAAATTCAACTTACTTATTAATAATGCTATTAAAAATATTATCATCATAAGGTAAAATGTTAGCTGTTTATTCTTCTTAAAAAAATCTATATCAATAGATTTTAATTTTCTTCTGCTCATATTAAATTCCCCCATATATTATATTGTATATCAAATTTAAGTTTTATTTCTAATATATTTATAATATCAAAAAAATATCCTTAATTATATAAAATAAAACAAAATAAAAGCCTCCTATTGGAGACCTTCATACTTATCTTCAAAAAATGTATTTATTTTTTCTATTACATTACATAATACTTCTTGCTGATTATCATCACAAGAATTTAAAGTAGCTTCAACCATTTCTTTATGGAAATCAGCATGGATTTTGTAAGCTTGCATTCCTTTTTCAGTTAAGCTAACTAGTACAACCCTTCTATCTACCTCCGTCCTAGTTCTCTCAGCATAACCTTTTTTTATAAGTCTGTTGATTGCAGATGTAAGTGTACCAACTGTTATTCTTAAATCATGAGCAATTTCTCCCATAGTTCTATTTCCTTGTGTCCCTATTGCATCTATTGTGTGCATCTCTGTTATAGATAAATCTTTAATTTCAGAACTCTTTAGAACTTTTTCTTCTATATGTAAGATATCATTAAATAATTGCACCAAAAGTGAATTTAATCGTTGTGCTCTATTTTCCATGTTATTCTCTCTCCATACTTATTTTAATCTTAAATGTATTATAATAAATTTCAAAAATAATTTCAATTGATATTAGTGATTGGATAGTTTAAATTAAAAAGGGCTATGCCAATTTAATGACACTGCCCTTTTATAATTTTAATTTATATTAAATTTACCTAATACCGCCTAATAGTATTCCGACTACAAATACAAATATAGCTATAAATACATAACAATATTTACTTACAACTTAGATTAGAATCTAAAATCACGTTCACCCTCTTCAATTTTGACTAATCTTTCTCTAACAATTTCTCTAGTTCTATCTCTTGGTATTTTCTTAACTTCTTTTTCTATTAAAGCTTCTCCAGCCTTTTTAGTATCATCACTTGCATAATCTTCTAGATATTCTTTTAAGGTCATTAATGCATTTGGTTGACAGCAGTTAGCTATTTGTCCGCTCTTACATAGCGACATAAATCTATCTCCTGTTCTACCCTCTCTATAACATGCAGTACAGAAACTTGGTATATATCCCATTTTTAATAACCAATTTACAACTTCATCTAAAGTTCTGTCGTCATCTACATCGAATTGTGCACTAGTTACTTCTTCTTTTACACCTAATTCTCTATCAGCATATCCACCGACACTTGTTGAAGATGCACCGCTTATTTGAGATATTCCTAAATGTAATACTTTTTCTCTAGTTTTTTGAGATTCTCTAGTAGATACTATCATTCCTGTATAAGGAACTGCTAAACGTATTATTGCTACGATTTTTTGGAATATTTCATCTGATAATGCTTCCGGGAAGTCAGCTGGGTCTATATCGTCTGCTGGTCTAAGTCTTGGAACTGATATTGTATGTGGTCCAACTCCAAATCTAGCCTCTAGATGTTCTGCATGCATTAGTATTCCTACTAATTCATATTTATATGTACTAAGTCCATATAATACACCTAAACCGACGTCGTCTATTCCACCTTCCATTGCTCTATCCATTGCTTCTGTATGATATGCATAGTCGTGTTTTGGTCCTGTTGGATGAAGTTTTTCATATGAATCTTTGTTATAAGTTTCTTGGAATAATATATAAGTACCTATACCTGCTTCTTTTAATTTTCTGTAGTTTTCAACTGTTGTAGCAGCTATATTTACGTTTACTCTACGAATTGCTCCATTTTTATGTTTTATACTGTATATAGTGTTTATACATTCTAATATGTATTCTATTGGATTGTTTACTGGGTCTTCACCTGCTTCTAATGCAAGTCTTTTATGTCCCATATCTTGAAGTGCTATTACTTCTCTTCTTATTTCATCTTGTGTTAATTTTTTTCTTGCTATAGTTTTATTTTTAGCATGATATGGACAATATACACATCCATTTACACAATAATTTGAAAGATATAGTGGTGCGAACATTACTATACGATTTCCATAGAATCTCTTTTTAAGATCTTCTGCTAATTTGAACATTCTATCTGTCAATTCTTCATCATCACATTCTAGTAGTACTGCTGCTTCTCTATGAGTTAACCCCTTTGCTCTGTTAGCTTTGTCTAATATTCCTTCGATTAATTCTTTGTTCCCCTTGTTTTTTTTAGCATACTCTAGTGACTCTAAAATTTCCTCATGATTTATAAATTCTTCTGCTTTACATGATTTTGGATCGTATCCCATTTTTATTTTCCCCCGATTTATAGAATTTTTAGACTGAATACGGCTGATGATTGAATTATATGATAACAAAAAAGCCTTTGTATATACAAAGGCACAATAATACTAACTTTGAATATCACCATCTTTTTACCTAAGAATATTCTCTTGTAATCAGATTGATACAATTTAATTCTCTTTCCTATTAGTATACACTTCTAGGTCAGTCTTATCTAAATAGTAGCACTATCGTTAGACTTCGGCAATAATTTTCTAAATTAACTAAAACTTTGTCAAAATACTTAAAGTTTTTAATTATTTTTTATAAATTCTATTTTTTTGTATATTTTTTATACAAAATGTTAGAATTATTTATAACACATATGATTTTGTTATTAAATGATTCACATTAAAATGTATAATAGAAATAGATTTTATTATAATTGCAATTAAATAATTTAGATTATATTTTTATAATAGGAGATGAAATAATGGAAAGTTCAATAAAAAAACTGACACTTGCATCTATACTTACTTCATTATGTGTTGTAATTACTATTTTTGCATTGTCAACAGGTATTGGTTACGGTATTTACTTAGATTTTGCCATACCAATATTCTTTGCTCTTGTTTATCTAAAATGTGGCGGAAAGTACAGTATACTTAGTGGAATAGTTTCAGTTTTACTTGTATTTATGGTGATTGGAGACCTTGCTGGTGCTTTATTAATGAGTCAAAGCTTCTTACTTGGAATAGTATGTGCATATTTTATGGACAAGGATAGCATATTAATGGAAGATATATTCTTCTCAGCTATATTTAACACTTTTCTTATAATGATAATTGATTTCTATACTAAAATTTTAACTGGAGTTAGTGTAATAACTGAGTTTCAAGAAATGGCTGAATGGATTCCTTATAAAGAATATGTAAATCTAACTTTTTATATATTAATAGCTTTTTATAGTTCTGGAATGTGCTTTAGTATATATTACTTATCTCTATTTTTAGGGAAAAGACTTAAAATTTTAACTACAAATGCACAAAAAAAATTCTATATTTTTAGGAACTTAAAAATATTTAATAGATTTTTATGCCTTAGAAGAAGTACATTTTATATAGCATCAACTTATATTTTGATTATGGAATTTTTAAATTTATTAAACTTTGATATAAAATTTATTTATCTAAAAATCATATTAATTTCTGTAAAATACATAGCATATTATTATGTAATTAGAGATTCAATAATTATTATAAAAGATTTTATAATAACTCATACAAAAAAGGTCCTTTATATAAGACTTTTCATGTGGATTTGTTTACTATTATTCTTTATGGCATTTAGGATTCAAACTCTTATTTTAGCTATTGCTTCTTATTTTATAGATATGAAAAACAGCATAAGAACTCACCAAAAGAAAATTGTAGATTTATTTTATGAACAAAAAGTCGACATTGGAATTAGACCTCAGTAAATAAAATAAAAGGCTATAAATTTTCGTTTTATAGCCTTTTATTTATTCTATAATTTCCATCATATTTAAATTTATAGTCCTACATATTTATCTTATTTCCATTCCAATCAAAATACTCAAAAGTTAAATCTTTATAATTATATTTACTTAAATCAATGATTGTCATATCTGGCTCATTTAATGTAGTTTCTTTAGTTTCAACTACCTTTTTATCTAAATATACATTCGATTTTATAGATGTTATTCCATTAGATAGAGTTACTAATGCCTTTTTGTCTAAATTTTTTCCGTAATCTATTACAAAACTTCCACCCATTATATCGTAGTCATTATGTCTTATATTTATGTTTCCAAATTCAATATATAGTGGTTTTAATTTGTCTTTGTCTTTTTCAAATACACATACTCCACTTTTTTCATCATTAGTATGATCTACAAATCCCACAACTATATTATTTTCTATGGATTTTATATTAAGAATATATATACTTTTTAATTCACCTGTAGATTTAAAATTAGCTATACTTTCCCTTATATAAAATAGATTCTTATCATACATATAATCTATTTCACTGTCTTTTGCTTTATAGTCTACACTCACTTGGCCTAATGAAAGTGGCTCCTCATTGTATATTTGACTTGCAGTTGGATTCGATATAAAAAATGCTCCCCAAAATACAAAACCTATTAAAATTATTTTTGGCATTTTATATACCATCTTTTTATATTTTAATATATTCTCAATTCTTTTCTTTGCATGATTCTCACCAAAAGCCAATGGACAAACTAAATCTAAACTAGATGTTGTTGCAAATTCTAATAATGAATTGCTGTATTCTATTTTTATATCGTATTTAAAATCTTTCATAACTCTTTCATCACAAGACATCTCCATATCTTGCGTCATAAGTTCAAATGCTTTCCATACAATTGGATTAAACCAATGTATTATTACAGCTAAGAAATAAATTTGTTTTATTATATAGTCGCATCTTTTTATATGTATTTCTTCATGGTGTATCAAATACGGTTGTTCCCTTTCACTAATTCCAAGTGGTAGATATATTTTTGGTCTTATTATTCCAAATACAAATGGCGATTCTATCCTATCTGTTTCATATACATTATCCCTTATAAGAGTTGCTGTTGATATTTTTCTTTTCACTTTTATATAAGATATTATTGTGTGAAAACTTAAAATTATTATTCCTATAACCCATAGTACTATAGCTATCCACAAAATATATTCTATTTTATTTCTGCTTAGATCAAATGCTTCTATATTGAAATTACTAGATATATATTCCCTCGTTTTATCATTTCCTAAGTTTTTAATTATATCTGTATTTATTGGTTTATTAAAAATTTTAAGTGTAAATAAAGATGGATGGACACTTAGATTTATAGGTATAATAAGTCTTATAAATAATGCTGACCACAACATATATGAATATATTTTTGGAAATCTAGATAACATATATCTTCCTATTAATATAACTAAAAACAAAATAACTCCCAGCCTCGTCATATTAAAAATTGAATTAAACATTGTTGATAAAATATTCATAGACTCTCCCCCTTATCCTTAGATTATTTAATCTTCTTTATAAGAATCTATTAACTTTTTTAGCTCTTCCGCTTCATCATTTGATATTTTTTTATTTCCAAAAAACGCTGTTAAAAACTTAGGCAAAGAACCTCCAAATGATTTTTCAACAACTTCATGGCTTTCATAAATTTGAGTATCTTCCCTTTTCACAATAGATGTAACTATTGTATTTTCATTTTTTAATACCCTTCTTTGAGCTAGTTTTCTTAAAACAGTATATGTAGTTGATTTTTTCCACCCAAGTTTTTCATTACAAACTTTTACTAAATCTCCGGATTTTATCGGTTCTTCTTCCCAGATAATATTCATAAATTTTAGTTCGGCATCAAATAATTTATATTTTTCCATAATCCCTCTCCTATTTTGGTTTATCGTAGTAAACCTTTCTATTTGTTATAAGTTTACCACGATAAACCATATCTGTCTATAATTAAATCCTCAAAATTTCTTTACAATAAAAAGACTTAGAGTGTAGTATTAATACTTAACCCTAAGTCTTTTATTTTATAATTTAATTTTTATTATTTTATAGCATCTGCTATTTCATCTATCATTTGGTTTGTAGACTCGATTCCACCAGTCATTGTATACCATATTACAGAATTTAAGTAAACTA